>LLYT01000078.1 GCA_002049545.1 Deltaproteobacteria bacterium tcs-42
CCGGATGCGGGAAAACCGCATGTCCGGTGGCAACGGAGGGCTTGGTCTTGGTGACAGGGCCATTCTATTCTCTGATTATCCAGCTGTTGAATAAACTCGACCTCGAAGGTTTGATCTGTTAACGAGGATTAGATTGAACCCCATCTCTTGACTTGAACTGAGCGGAATATCGAAGCAGCCACTCTTTTGCTCCATTTCTTTTTCTTTTGCCTGTTTTTATGTTATAAGATTAAGAAAATATCACTATTCAAGGTTTTTGCAGGCGGCAAAGGAGATTTTCTATGATGCCAGTTCCCGATTTCGCCAAAAGATTCTTTCTGCCACTTTTCCTGTTGCTTATGACCCTTGTCGCGACGGCTCTCCTCTCCTCTTGCAGTCGCGACAAGGAACCGATCCGTATCGGCTTCATCGGCACCCTCTCAGGAAAGTATGCCGATATCGGCAATGATGCCTTGATCGGAGTACGAATTGCTTTTAACGAGATCAATCAAGCGGGGGGGATCGAAGGGCGTACGATCGAGCTGGTCATCGAAGATGACAGCGGCACCGCAAAGGGCGCTATTGCGGGAGCAGAAAAACTTACCGCTGCCGGAATCAAAACTGTGATCGGCCCCAACCTGAGCACGGCGGCGGTCAAACTGGTCCCCTGGTGTAACGAACACGATGTGCTGCTTATTTGCCCGACCGTATCGACATCAACCCTTGCCGGGTTGGATGATGCCCTGATCCGGGTTTTCCCGCACAATGAGCCCGCTGCCGGCGAAGTCGTTGCAACCTTTATCGACCGGGCGATCAGCCCCAAACAGGGAGTCATCCTTTATGATAGCGGCAATGCTGCCTACACTCGCGATATTGTCCAATACGCCGAGAACGCTCTAGCAGAAGAGGGTATTCCGGTGATCGCTTACCCTTTTCGTGCAGACGAAGGCTTCAACTATGGAGCCATGGTCGAAGCGATTCTCACTCCAGAAGACGGTTTTATCTATATAGTCGCTGCTGCTTTGGATACCGCTATGTTCAGCTGGCAGATCAAAAAACAGCAGTGGACACCACAACTGATATTTAACCATTGGGCGATCTCCGATGAACTCTACCGGATTGGCGGTGAAGCTATTGATGGCGCCCTTTTCCTGACCAGCCATTTCCCGGTAGAGGCAAGCCCCGGATTACTTGATTTTCAGAAAAAGGTGGCCGAGCATACGACCCGTACCGCCTATAAATTCATGATCTATGGCTATGAAGCTGCGCAGGTCGTTTTTGCTGGTTTGAAACGGGATCCCAACCAGTTGAAACAGGCGATCCTCGACCAGGGTACCTATCAGGGGTTGCAGTATGCTTTCAGTATCGACCGCTGGGGGGATGTCAAACGGCCCTACTACGCCATCGAAATCGAAGATGGCGAGGCGGTTCCTTTTGTTTTACCGGCGGCACCGCAACCGGGGCAAGACAAACAGTGAAACAACCTATCTCCCTGCGCCAATATGCGATTGTTTTCTATCTCTTTCTGGCGTTTATTGCGCTGGCAACCATTATCGTGTTTGTGGTCACGACCCGTACCAGTGCCAGTAAACATGCCCAATACTGGCACCAGACCCTGGTGAAGTCCCTGGCTCGCGAGGTTGATCAGCAAATCTCTGAACAGGTGGCATTTTTAAACCGGATCGCGGTGCTTGAGACAAAATACAATCGTATGCAGGCTCTTGCGGCGGCTGACAGGGCGACCCAACTGGACGGGAGTGAATTTGCAGCGATCTATTTTACCGACCGCCAGGGTTACATCATCAATGTTGCGTTTGCCGAAGACTCTGCCGGTGACCCCGGCGATTTTATCCTGATGCGTCTGCCCGGATTCGATGGCGGGCAGCGCGACCGGATCACCTGGAATACAAGTTTTCTCTCCGCCCAATCGCGCTATCCGGTGGTTCAGCTGCTGGTCCCGCTACCCTCAGGCTACCTGGTTGGGGAAATCAACCTGTCCAGCATAAAGAAAAAAATTGAGCAGATTCCTCTTCCTGAAGGTTCAACGCTCTTTCTTGTGGATGCCAAAGGTAATGCCATTTTTCCCGATCACCGTAACCATCGGGCGACAGCGGACAACCCACTGGTGCGCGCTGCCATGGCTGGAGATAGCTGGCTCAGTGATTATGGCGATGGCAGCGGCCTCAGTGGAGCAACGGCGAGTTTGACCATTAACGGCTGGCACGTCTGTTTTGAGCAGTTACAGGCAAATGTCTTTGCTCTCAACTATAAGCTCTTGCGCCAGAATCTGTTTGCCTGGTCACTGGCACTGTTATTTGTATTGGTGGTCTTTAAGGCCCTGCATCGTCAGATTGTTATCCCGTTGCGCTGGATCGTTCGACGCAGCGAGGAGATCCCCTCTACAGGGATCGACCCGCAGGCAAAAATGCCCCCGGCTGCCGACGAATTAACCCGGCTATGGGAGACTTTGCGTCACAGTGTCCAACAGTTGCAACAGCGGGAACAGGCATTACATGAAGCGCGCCGGGAGGCGGAAACCTCCAGCCGGGCCAAGTCAGTTTTCCTGGCCAAAATGGGGCATGAACTGCGCACTCCGCTCAATGGCATCCTCGGATGCACCCAGGAGTTGCAACGGGGGGAAACGCTGCATCGAGAGCAGGGGCGCAGCATCGCTACCATCACCGACTGTGGGACGCACCTGCTTGACATCATCAACGATATTCTCGATTATGCCAAAGCAGAAGCCGGCAAAATTGAGCTGGTTCCGGTACGGCTCAACCTGGACGAATTTGTCGGCAGACTCTGTACTGCCCTTGAATATCAGGCTACCGAAAAACAGCTGCAGTTCAGCTGGCACCTCGTTGAGAATCTCCCGCCCCTGATTGAGGCAGATCCTGTACGTTTGCGTCAGGTCCTCTATAACCTGCTGGGCAATGCACTGAAATTTACCGAGCACGGCGGAATCGGCCTATTTGTCACGACACAAACCCTGGGTCAGAGCCGGATTCTTCTCCACTTTGCCGTAGAGGATACCGGCCCCGGAATCCCGGCGCAGCGGCAGAGCGATATTTTCACCCCTTTCACTCAGACGGGCGAGAGGCTGCGCTATGCGGAAGGGAGCGGTCTCGGGCTGAGTATCAGTCGCGAACTGGTGCAGTTAATGGGTGGGGAACTACAGGTCACCAGCCCGCTAACCGAACCACAGCTGCAGGTCACAGGTGGGGCGGGCTGCCGCTTCGCATTTGCTATCGAGGTCAACATCTGTTCAGATTCTGCCGATCTCACTGCGGAGCAGCCGTCTCCCTCCCGTGAGCTGCCGACAGAGACTGATACAATCAACTTTGAGCTTCCGCCCCCCGAGTTGACCGACCCGCTATTGGCTGCTGCCCGGCGGGGAGATATTGTCCAGCTTGGGATCGTTCTCGATCAGCTGGAATCAACAGATGTCGACGCTGGCTTTATTTTGACGTTGCGCCGCTTGGCGGACGACTATAAAATCGGCGAGATCATTAAAATTATCGCAAGAGATAATTAGTCGGTCGTTCTAAAAACATTAACTATATGATTTTACTGAATTAACTGCTCAAATATGCTATATTGTTTTGCAAGAAAAGCATCCATTAACCCTCATTTTCTGGCAAAACTATGCGACCAAAGAAGCCAAAAAAACAGCCTCAGGATCAATTGTTTCAGATCCGGTTGGATATCGTTTGCGACCCAGCAAATTCGCTGGTCAAGTTAGCCGATCGGATCGACTGGGACAACTTAGATGAACAATTTGCAGCTCTTTATGCAACAGAAGGTAGACCTGCCATTGCAACCCGAATGATGATTGGTCTTACACTGTTACAAAGCCTGTACAGCTTAAGCGAAGACGATGTGGTTAATCGCTGGGTAGAGAACCCCTACTGGCAATATCTGTGTGGGGAAACATTCTTTCAGCATCAACCACCCATTGCTCGCAGTGGACTCAGTAAATGGCGTAAACGGATCAACAGCCAAGGAATGGAAGCCCTGCTCCAACAAACACTCGTTGTTGGCCTTGCCGTTGGTGCAGTAAAGCCCAAAAGCTTGAAGCGGGTCAGCGTTGATACCACCGTTCAACCCAAAGCAATCACCCATCCGACCGATTCTAAATTGCTCAATCGCAGTCGTGAGCATCTGGTTGGGTTAGCGACAAAAGAAGGTATCCGTCTGCGCCAAAGTTATAAACGCAAAGGACCTCAAGCAGCCCTTAAAGCTGGACGCTATGCCCATGCTAAACAATTTAAGCGAATGAGAAAATCGATCAAAACCTTAAAAACTTACCTTGGCCGGGTCGTACGGGACATTGAAAGAAAAACCGATGTTGTCACCCCGGAACTCAAGGATGCCTTAACCCAGGCAAAACGATTACTGAAGCAGCAACGTAACGACAGCCACAAGCTCTACAGCTTACATGAACCCCATGTCTCCTGTATCAGCAAGGGTAAGGCTCATAAGAAATACGAATTTGGCAACAAAGTCAGTGTTTGTGTCACCAACAAAGAAAACTTCATTATCGTCACCCAGGGACTCGAAGGGAATCCCTACGATGGCCATACCCTCAAAGGAGCACTGGATCAAGTCACAGAACTGACCGGAACCAGACCCGACCGCTGTTACGTTGATCGAGGCTACCGAGGTCATGGAGTCACCGACACAACCGTTTTTCTGTCGGGACAACGTCGTAATGTAACACCAACAATTAAAAAAGAGCTCAAACGCCGCAGTGCCATAGAAGCCGTCATCGGACACGAGAAAACCGAAGGAAGACTCGGCTGGAATCAGCTTCGAGGACTGCTGGGCGACAAAGTTAACGCCCTGATGGCAGCTATTGGCTACAATCTTCGGTTGATCCTGAAGGTATTGAGCTTTTTGCGACAAATTTTTAAAGAGCTATTTGCTGATCTGACGGATAATAACCTTCAGATTAATAAATGCAGTGCTTGCCTAGCCTGAAATATGGGCTTTGGCACTATCGACTAATTAAAACAGTAGGAGCAATCATGACGATAAAGGAATCTGCCACCATTCTGGTCGTTGACGATCAGCCAACCAATTTAAGAATATTGGTTAATCTGCTGCATGACAAGGGTTATGAAGTCCTGGTTGCCGAAGGTGGCAGCGCTGCCATCGAAATTGCCCGGGAAGAGCAGCCCGACATCGTTCTTCTCGATGTGATGATGCCCGACATGGACGGCTTTGCGGTTTGTCAGCAACTGAAAAGTGAAAGTGGTACCAGCGACATTCCGGTTATTTTTTTGACGGCACTCTCTGAAATGACCGACAAAAACAAAGGTTTTTCTGTCGGCGGGGTCGATTTCATCACCAAACCTTTTCATGAGCAGGAAGTTCTGCTGCGGATCGACAGCCATCTCACCATCCGTCGACAGCAACTGCAGTTAGAGGCCGAAAAAGAGCTACTTGCTGTAACGTTAAGATCAATCGGAGATGCCGTATTCACGACCGATATTCAGGGGCGGGTCACCTTTATGAATCGGGTCGCAGAAACGTTAACCGGTTGGACGAACGCCCAGGCGCAAGGCAAGCCGTCACCAGAAGTATTCAATATCATCAACGAAAAAACCGGTGAAAAATGTGCCAGCCCGGTCCAGCGTGTGTTGCAACTGGGGCGAATTATCGGTCTCGCCAACCATACCGCACTAATCGCCAAAAACGGGGTGGTCCGGCCGATTGCCGATAGCGGTGCCCCCATTCGTGACAAGGAGAGCAACACCGTTGGAGTTGTGATCGTCTTTCGTGACGTCTCCCGGGAAAAAAAGATGGAAGAGGAGCTGCTGAAAAACCGAAAACTCGATTCAATCGGCGTCCTTGCCGGTGGTATAGCGCACGATTTCAACAACCTCCTCGCCATGATTCTCGGTAACCTCGAACTCGCCAGCCGCCGCCTGACCGAAACCGATGGACGTGCGGCCCAGATACTGGCCGAAGCAGGAAAAGCGACCCAGCGTGCCGTTAAATTGACGCAGCAGTTATTGACTTTTTCCAAGGGTGGGGAGCCGATCAAGGAAGCAACCGCCCTGCCGGCACTTATAAACGATTCGGCCAATTTTGTCCTTCAGGGAAGTAACGCCGCTTGCCATATAGATTGTCCCGACAACCTCTGGAATGTCGATATCGATTCAGGTCAGATCAGTCAGGTTGTGCAAAATATCATCATCAACGCCGACCAGGCGATGCCCGAAGGGGGGCGGATAGAAATCGCATGCACCAATGTCGATGATCCAGCGCAAGAGACGCTTCTAAGTACCCATGAAGGGCACTATGTGCGGATTAAATTCACTGACAGTGGTATCGGGATCCCCAAGGAAGTTGTTGAGAAAATTTTCGACCCCTACTTTACCACCAAAAAACGGGGGAGTGGCCTGGGACTGGCTATCTGCCATTCGATCATCAGCAAACACGATGGCTACCTTACGGTCGACTCGGTTCCGGGGCAGGGAACCGTTTTCACAATTTATCTCCCGGCACTCGGCGAGGAGGCTGCAGTTGACACCCCTGCGACCGGGATCACAAAAGCCACCAAATCGCTCCAGGTACTGGTTCTGGAGGACGAAAAAATGTTGCGCGATATCATCTCTGAGCAACTGGCTGATCTCGGTCATACCCCGACATTGACCGAAGATGGAGGGCAAACAATCAACAAATACCAGGAGCTGCTTGATCAGGGAGTTGTGGTTGACGTGGTGATCATGGATCTCACTATTCCCGGCGGGATGGGGGGACAGAAAGCAGCTGAGCAGCTTCGTAAAATTGCCCCCACAGTTAAAATTATTGTTGCCAGCGGCTATTCAACCGATCCGGTACTGGCCAATTATAGCGCTTACGGGTTTGACGCCGCTCTGGCCAAACCTTTTGATCTGATGGAGCTCAGCAAGGCTCTGGCGGCTGTTAACCCATGAACGGACACCATTAATTTATGACGAATAGTGATTTGAGCAAACTGCGCGATGAAATTGATCAAATTGACAATCAAATTCTTGATCTGTTGAATCAACGCGCCGCTGTGGTTGTGGCGGTCGGCAAGGCGAAAGAGGTCAGCGAAGAGAGCACCTTCTATGTGCCTAGCCGGGAGAAGGCGATTTATGAGCGTTTAACCAGGCAAAATCCCGGTCCTTTTCCCAATGAGGCAGTCAGCAAGGTTTTTCGTGAAATCATATCAGCATCTTTGAACATGGAAATGCCGATGCAGGTGGCCTTTCTCGGGCCGCAGTCGACATTTACCCATATGGCGGCCATGCTGCAGTTTGGGTTATCTGCACAGTTGGTTCCCCTTAAAAGTATTCCGGCCGTTTTTGAAGAGGTTGAGCGGGACCGTGTTCAATATGGGGTGGTCCCGGTTGAAAATTCAACTGAGGGGGTTGTCAACCACACTCTCGATATGTTTTTCGATTCTGAATTGCAGATGATAGCTGAAATTATGTTGGAAATTTCGCACAATCTTCTTTCGAAATCGGGTGATATCGGTCAGATCAGTAAAATCGTGTCCCATCCGCAGCCTTTGGCGCAGTGTCGCCACTGGTTGGAAACCAATATGCCAGATATACCATTACTTGATGTTGCCAGTACCGCAGCAGCAGCCCAGATGGCTGCTGAAGATGGTTCCGTGGCAGCGATTGCCAGTCATGCGGCGGCGATTCAATATGACCTGCAGGTTGTTAAAGCTAAAATTGAGGATAATCCGCATAACTTTACCCGCTTTCTGGTGATTGGCAAGAAAACTCCTGAAAATAGCGGTGCGGATAAAACCTCAATTATGTTCAGCGTCAAAGATGAGCCGGGGATTCTCTATCGAATGTTGGAACCGTTCAGCAAACGGCAGATCAATCTGGCTAAAATTGAAAGTCGACCCATGAAGCAGAAAGCCTGGGAGTATATTTTCTTTCTCGACCTGATTGGCCATGTTGATGATCTGGAAATTTCGGCTGCGATTGAAGAATTGCGTGGTTATTGTCATTTCCTCAAGATCCTTGGTTCTTATCCGATCGCTCGGAATGAAAGTTTGTCAGGAGAGAAACTCTAATGTCTGAAACTGTCCTGATCCCACGTTTAACAATTATAGGTGTTGGCTTGATCGGTGGCTCCCTGGCTCTGGCTTTGAAGGAAGCTGGAGTTGTTGGAGAGGTTGTTGGTTGCGGGCGAGGCAAACCGAACCTGGAGATCGCCCTTAAACTTGGTGTTATTGATCGTTACAGTCGTGATCCCCTGGAGGCGGTTAAAGGTGCGGATGTGGTTTTTCTGGCGACACCAGTCAAAACGCTGGGAGCCGTGACGCAGCTATGTCTGCCCGGTCTGAAGCCCGGTGCAATTATGACCGATGGTGGCAGTGTTAAGGGAGAAGTGACCAGTACGATTGAACCGATGCTTCCAGCCGGGATCCATTTTGTCCCCGGCCATCCGATTGCCGGGACTGAAAATAGCGGTGCAGACGCTGCTTTTTCGAGTTTGTATCGGGGGAAACGCTGTATTTTAACACCGACAGAAAATACAGATCCTCAAGCCCTTGAGCTGATTAAACAGATGTGGACCGTTGTCGGCAGCGAAGTCGTGCAGATGACACTGGAGAAGCACGACAAGGTCCTGGCCGCAATCAGCCATCTGCCGCATATGGTGGCTTACTCCCTGGTCAATGCCGTAGGTTCCTATGATCATTATGAAGAAAATATCCTCGAATATTCTGCCGGTGGGTTTCGTGATTTCACCAGAATTGCCTCTTCTGATCCAACCATGTGGCGGGATATTGCTGAAACAAATCGTGAAGCGTTGCTTGAAATGGTGGAGCAGTTCGAGAATTCTCTTGCCGAGTTGAAAGCAGATATTGCCGAAAGTAACGGGGAGAAGCTTTTTGAGTTTTTCCTCCGTTCAAAACAACTTCGAGATGCTATTTTGTAGATCGAAGCTTTTTCAGGGTTCAAGCAGGCAGCCTGCGAACCAGCTGATGATTAAGGATCACTTTGATGCATGAAATGAAATCCAGAAATATTGCACCAACCCAAAGGTTGCGCGGAGAATTTACGGTTCCGGGGGATAAGTCAATTTCTCATCGAGCAATCATGTTTGCCTCTCTGGCAGAAGGGGAGAGCCGGGTGTTCGGGTTGTTGCGCGGTGAGGATTGTCTGTCAACTCTCGGGGCTTTTCGGAGTCTGGGAATTGAGGTTGTTGAAAAGTCTGACAACGAATTGATTATTCATGGACGAGGGTTGGCCGGCTTGCAGGAGCCAACTGATGTCATCGACTGCGGCAATTCAGGAACAACAATGCGTTTGATGAGTGGAATTCTGGCGGCACAGCCGTTCTTTTCTGTTTTGACCGGGGATCAATATTTACGCAAGCGGCCGATGGGGCGGGTGATTGATCCGCTCACCTCCATGGGGGCAAGATTTCTGGGGCGAAACGCTCATACTCAAGCTCCTTTGGCCATCGATGGAGGTGGTTTAGAGCCTGTCGAGTACCATTCGCCAATTGCCAGCGCGCAGGTTAAGTCAGCGGTGCTGCTAGCAGGGATGCAGGTTGATGGTGCAACAACTGTTTACGAACCCCACCTCTCCCGTGATCACAGTGAGCGGATGCTGCGCTATTTTGGAGCAGATCTTGAGTCTTTTCCAGGTGGAGCGAGGGTGAATGGTCGGGTGCAGTTGACAGGGCGTGAGGTTGAGATTCCAGGTGACATCTCTTCAGCAGCTTTTTTTCTGGTCGCTGGTTTAATTGTCCCCGATGCCGAAATATTGGTGAAAAATGTTGGTGTGAATCCGACCCGAAGCGGCGTTATAGAGATTCTGCAACAGATGGGCGGTTCGATAGAATTGACCAATCAGCGTGAACTCTCAGGGGAGTCAGTTGCCGATTTGTTGGTTAAGAGCAGTCAGTTGCACGGGATTGAAATTGGTGGAGAGTTGATTCCTCGAGCCATTGATGAATTTCCAGTCATCAGTGTTGCCGCTGCTTTTGCCGAAGGGGTGACAACGATTCGTGACGCCAGGGAATTACGCGTCAAAGAAACAGATCGAATTGCCGCAATGTGCGAATGTTTAGGTGCCCTTGACGTTAATATCGAACCACTCGAAGACGGGATGCGGATTGTTGGTGGAGAATTGTTGACCGGTGGGGAGGTCAACTCATACGGTGATCATCGTATTGCTATGAGTATGGCGATTGCGGGGTTAGGTGCTGCCGCAGAAATTAAAATTTCAGATACCGCCTGTACAGAGACATCGTTCCCCGGTTTCTGGGAATTGCTGACTTTGGTCTCCGGAGGTCAAGAGATTTGAAAAATAAACTGATTATCGCAATTGATGGACCCTCTGGTGCGGGGAAAAGCACGCTGAGTCAGGCATTGGCCAATCAGCTTGATTATCTGAATATTGATACCGGGGCTATGTACCGTTCTGTCGCACTGTTGGCGAGCCAACAGAAAGTCGACCCACATGATGAAGCAGCATTGAAAAAACTTTGTGCCGATCTGTCTATCGATTTTATTCGTGGCAATGGAGCCGAACGAGTCATTGTCAACGGTGTCGATGTCTCGGCGGCGATACGCACCCCTGAGGTGAGTTTGTTGACAGCGCAGGTTGCTGCGTGTCCCGCAGTGCGCGAGGCAATGCTCGACCAGCAGCGTAAAATCGGCGAAAAAGGGGGCGTTGTCCTTGAGGGACGTGATATCGGTACGGTGGTTTTCCCCTGTGCAGACGTCAAATTTTTTCTTTCGGCAACAGCGGCGGCAAGAGGGCAACGCCGTTATGAGGAATTGCTGCTCAAGGGGATTGATGTCGACCTGCAACAGACCATTGCTGAAGTCAAAGATCGAGATGCGGCAGACACGGCACGAACATTGGCTCCATTGATGCAGGCAGATGATGCAATAGTTATCGATTCTACCCATCTGACAATTGCAGAGGTGCTGCAAAAAATGTTGAATGTTGTTGCAGCAATGCCTTGAGGCACCCATTCCAAGGGCCACTTTGCGCCGTCCATGGCCGTTCGACTGTCGCCGTCCGTGGCGACAGACGC
>LLYT01000079.1 GCA_002049545.1 Deltaproteobacteria bacterium tcs-42
TGAGCAAGACGGAAATCGCATTTTCGGCTTGCGGAGTTGAAAAGGCCCAGGATGGGACTTTTTCAACATCCTGCTAGATCATGAGAATGGCTAGAACCGGGCGTCAGTAAACATGCACCAGCTTTGATGCCGAAACAAAATCAACCGATTGCTGCCGTAACCATTCTTGCTCCTGCCGAAAAGCCTCCAGGGTTTCTGCATAAGGGTGGCAGATAGCAATAATTTCCCTGTTTTTACCGGCCATGCTAACCATCTTACGAATCTGCTGCCTGATATAAGAAACCTCCTCCTCGTTATCCAGAAAAATATTTCTGGTCGCTGTTTTCACCCCCATGTTGCGCGCTTCAGAAAAAGCAACTGAATTACCAATAGTGCGACTGTCTATGAAAAAAAGTCCGTGCTTCTTCAGTTCGCTCAATACAACCCGCATCGCATCAGACTCTGCTGTATAACGTGAGCCCATATGATTATTACCACCAACAGCGCCCGACACCGCGGTCATATAGGATTGAACTAATCGACGAGTTTCGGCTTCTGTCTGCCCCAGAAGTAACGCGTTTGGCCCTGGATTGGTCCGGGGATAGCTGCGTGGCTCCATCGGCATATGAACCATATATTCACGCCCCTCTTCCTGCAACAAAGCGGTTGCTGATGCCGCCCTGCTCATCCCGGGGAGGATCGATGGCGTGATAATAATATTCAGACGCAGCAATTCACGCAAAAAGGGCAGAGAACCGCCCATATCATCCATAATAACAGCAATTTGACCGCGTTCACTCTCTACGACATCCGGCACCTGATATCTGAGCTCAAGTTTCAAGTCGGCCAGCCAGTAAAGGTGGATAATCCCTTCGTTTCGACTTATTTCCAGATGTGCAGCACTATTGGTCTGTTCAATATGAGAAGCCAATTCTGCCAAGAAGGGGCTCGAAGGAAAATCGCCAAAGATTTTCAGGACCTGAACATCTGCACGGTCCTGCAACTTGTGCCACCCCACTGAACGGGGGCCATTGATTAACTGATTGTCAATCAACTGACGAATATCTGTGTAGTTATACTCCTTCAATTCATGAACCACATCGGCGGGTTCTTCATAAACGAATTTATCGTGAACGGCTGTCACCTCAGGGGAGAAAGATGCTCGTAAATCCACCAGAGCAAACAGACAGATTGCAACAAATCCGAGCAAAAAAGCCGATGCCAGAAAGATCCTTTTATTCTGGGATAGCTGCCTTTTTTTTGCAGACTTGCGAGTCGTTTTTTTGGATGTTTTCTTTTTCTTGCTTGCCATCTAGTTAAAAATCTTTCCAATTGCTGAAATTTTATCTCTTCACTCAAGCAGCCTGCTTGTTTCGCTGCAGAATAGTGATCCCCTTAAGTAAATCAAGTGCCCGCAATAACTGGTAATCATCTTGCTTTTCTCGAGCCAGCCCTGTGGCTGTTTTTTCAACCTGTTCAGTTTGTTTATCTGCAGAAGATTGAAAATGGTTCTCCAGATCGGCTTCCCGAATCGATGCTCCAGCACTTTCCTGATGCGCCATTATTAGAGGTGTCACGACAATATCGGGGCTGATTCCCCGGGCCTGAATTGATCGACCGGAGGGGGTAAAATAACGCGCAGTGGTCAGCCGCAATCCAGAATTGTCATCCAGGGGGATAATTGTCTGCACTGAACCTTTACCAAAGCTTTGCTCTCCCAGAATAATGGCACGACTATGATCCTGCAATGCTCCGGCAACAATTTCAGCAGCACTGGCACTACCACCATTGATCAGAACAACCAGAGGATATTCGGGCTCTGTTCCATCCTGATGTGCAGAAAAAGTCATTTGAGCTTCTGATTCCCGTCCTTCAGTGTAAACAATCAAACCATCGGTTAAAAAAAGGTCGGCAACAGCAACAGCCTGGTCCAAAAGGCCACCCGGATTATTCCGTAAATCGAGGATCATTCCTTTCAATTGACCGCCATTATCGTCCCGCAATGCTGTCAGATGTTCTTTTAAATCCCCCCCGGTTCGATCTTGAAATTGTGAAACGCGTACATAACCATACTGCCCCTGCAGGAAATCACTCTTAACACTCTGGATTTGAATAATATCGCGGATAATCGTAAAATCGAGAAGCTCAGCCGCACCAGAGCGCCGAATGCTGATGGTGATCGCCTCACCTTTGGGACCGCGCATCAGTCGAACCGCTTCCATAATTTCCATGTCGCGGGTCGCCTTCCCGTCAATCATGATAATTTGATCACCAGCTTGAATTCCGGCAGCGTGAGCAGGGGTATCTTCAATCGGTGAAACGATAATCAAAGCACCATCCTTGACTGTGATTTCAATCCCCAGGCCGCCAAATTCACCATGGGTATCAGCCTGCATATCTTCGTACATCTCTGGCGTCATGAAGCTGCTATGGGGATCCAAAGTGTTGAGCATTCCTCGAACCGCTCCATAGATCAGCGTGTCCAGATCAACATCTTCTACGTAGCTGGCTCGAACCAGCGAAAGGACATCGGTAAATATTTCGAGATTTTTATAATCGTTTTCCTCATTGGCCAAAGCGTCCCCATTGAAAAAAACTGCACTTGAACAAAAAACCAACAGAAGAATACCAAAGGAGACAAATTGTTTAACCTGGAACATAAAACCTCTCAAACTTGATGGTCTGCTGAGCTTACCTTCGTTTCAGCCATGCTAGCGGGTTGACAGGAGAACCGTTGGAACGGATTTCAAAATAAATACTGTCACGACCACCTAAACCACTATACCCAAGCAAATCTCCTGCAGAAACCTGGGTGCCCATGTTTTTTTCCATCCTGTCTGCCTGCGCATAAAGGGTATGATATCCACCGGGATGACTGACAATAAACAGGTTTCCGTACCCCTTGAAATAATCGGCGTAAACAATCTTGCCAGCGGCAACAGCACGGATTGGGCTTCCCGGAGGGACAGCTATTTCAAGACCGTTACTTTCATAATAAGTACCCAGCTTGGCATCCTTCTGTTGGCCAAAACCTATTACGACCCGACCATTCACCGGCCAACCCAGTTTACCTCGTCCAACAGCAAAATTACCAGCGACGGGACCCGTTGCCGGCAGCGTCTCCTTCTCTAGCCTGACAATCAATGATTTCAACCTGATTGCATTCTCTTTCAATTGAGACAACTCATCAGTGAGTTTCTTTTTATCTGTCCGAGCTTGCTTTAACAACCGCGCTTGTAATTTGCGCCCTTTGCCAGCAACTTGTCGCTGCTGTTGCATATTCTCCAGCAATTCGGTCTGCTGCTCCCCCAAAGACTTCAATTCAGACAACTGTTGTTGCTGCTCATCAATAGCCTGTCGGTATTCAGTCAGCAACTCTTTATCATATTGAAGGACTTGATTCAAATAATGGTATTGTTGAGCCATCTCAGTCGGTGAGTCGGCCGAAAAAAGGATTTTAAGTGGCCCAGTTTCACCTTCCTTATAGAGAGCCACAAGCCTTTTATTTAATTGAGCAGCGATCTTCTTGACACTTTTTTTACTCTCAGTGACTGACTTCTGCTGCTGATCAATTTTTCCCTGCAGTTTTTTCAAACTCACTTTCTGCTCATCAATCTGTCGCGTGATCCGATCCAGGGTTTTATTGATCAAAGCAAGTTCCCGGGTGATTTTGATTGCAGTTTGCTTTTTTTTGCGCAAAGCGGTCTCTGCACGATCAATCTGCGTTTTGATTTTTTCCAGTTGGGAACGATTACTGGCCAGATCGGCCCAGCACGGGTTCAGCAACAATAAAAACAACAGCCAGTTTATGGCGACTGAAAGAATTTTGATCATTGAGCTAGAGTCGGACAAAACGTCGCAAAGACGAAAGGCTACCCAGAATCCCCAGCGCGACTCCGGAGAGGACCAGAATAACTTGCTGGTTTGGCGTCAAAAAAAGGAGCTCGAAATGACTCGGGGTCAGCCAGAAAGAATTGAGGCTACGGGAAATAATAAAGACAAAAGAGATGGTTAAAAAAAACAAGGAGAGCAGACCGCCCAGCAACCCCTGGATCGCCCCTTCAAGCATAAATGGAATTTTGATAAAACGCATTGTTGCTCCAACCAGAGCCATAATTTCCAACTCATCCCGCCTTGCATAAAGGGTCAGTTTAATCGTATTGGAAACAATAAACAGAGCGGCAAACAACAAAAAGCCACCCAGGACAATCCCAACAAAGCGCAACATTTGTGCAAAGCTATTAAAACGTTCCAGCCACTTCTGTCCATAACGTAAATCATCGACCTCAAGAAAGCCTTCCAACTGCTCAATAACTGAGGCAATCCCCTGCTGGTTACGAAATTTCGAAGCCAACCCCAGTTCAAAAGAAGCGGGAAGTAAATCGCTAGTCACCCCTTCTAGCAAACTGGCATCTTCGCCTAATTGCTTTTTGAAGCGCTGCATCGCATCATCCTGAGACACATAAGTGACCGACTCAACTCCAGAAATATTATTAAGATTTTGGGTAAGGTCGGCCAGATCATTCTGACTTGGAGCTTTTTCTAGATAGGCGATGACTTGAATTTCCTGGGTCCAGCGTAAAGCCAGCTGCTCGACATTGACAACAACCAGAAAAAAGGTGGCGACAGTCGCTAGAGCAATGGCCATCGTCAGAATGGATGCAGTACAAAGAAACGGCCACTGACGCATGTTGCGCAGGGCACGGAGTATAAAGTAGCGAATTTTATCCAGCACTGCTGGAACCTCCAGTTCGACTATTTCAAAGCTATCTGAACAATTACAGACTGTTTAAACCCGCTGTGGCTGTTGATCCCCGACCAGTTTCCCCTGATCAAGGGTGAGTACCCGTCGCGGAAAACGTTGGTTCAAGCTATGGTCATGAGTTGCCAGAAGCACTGTTGTCCCACGAGCGTTGGCTTGTTTAAACAGATCGATAATCTCAAAAGTCACAGCTTGATCAAGATTACCACTAGGTTCGTCAGCCAGTAAAATCAAAGGATCGACAACCAGAGCTCTGGCAATCGCAATACGCTGCTGCTCCCCTCCAGAAAGTTCTAAAGGTTTTCGTTGCAGGCGATGCTCTAACCCAACCTCTTTTAACGCCTGATAGACTTTTTTGCTGACTTCGTAGCGTTTTTTACCCTGGGCTTCCAGGGCAAATGCCACGTTTTCATAAACTGTTCTGCTCTGCAACAACTTGAAGTCCTGAAAAACCATTCCAATTTTACGCCTCAGATACGGTATCTGATGGCTACGAATCCGGGAAATATTTTGTTGATCAATCAGTATTTGCCCACGAGATGGCTTTTCCGCAGAATAGAGCATCCGCAGTAACGTCGTTTTCCCGGCTCCGGAAGCTCCGGTGAGGTAAACAAATTCACCCTTCCCGATTTTCAACGTTAAATCTTTAACCGCAGTGGAATCGCCACCGTACTTTTTAGTAACGTTATAAAGTTGTATCATAGACGTTCACAATAGAAGTTTGGTGGAAGAAAAAAGTTTCAATAATCGTGACAAAAATCTCCCCCGGCATGAAGGAGAGGAAAAAACCGGGCACCGCCATTACCCCTGTGCCTGAACCGCGGTGATCGCTGCAACACTGACAATATCGGCAACAGAACAACCACGTGACAGATCGTTCACCGGCTTTGCCAGCCCCTGGATGATCGGCCCGACCGCTTCAGCACCAGCTAGACGCTCAACCAGTTTGTAGCCAATATTTCCAGCATCCAGATCAGGAAAAACCAGTGTGTTGGCCTGACCGGCAACACTGGACCCCGGAGCTTTCTTATCTCCAACTTTCGGAATCAGAGCAGCATCAGCCTGCAGTTCGCCATCGATGGCCAGATCAGGAGCCAACTCTCTGGCGAGTTTGAGAGCCTGTGTGACTTTATCACAATCACTATGATCAGCACTGCCCATGGTGGAAAAACTGAGCATTGCAACCCGGGCATCGACTCTGAGAAAGCTCTTGCAACTGGCCGCTGTACTGACAGCAATTTCGGCCAGTGCCTGAGCATCAGGGTTCGGATTAACGGCACAATCGGCAAAACAAAGTGTACCATTTTCTCCAAACTCCGGAGTATTAGTCACCATCAGAAAAACTGAAGACACGGTATTTATTCCCGGGGCCGTGCCAACGACCTGAAATGCAGCTCGAAGAACATCGCCGGTCGTATTAGCGGCTCCAGCAACAGCACCACCGGCATCCCCTTTGCGTACCATCATGGAGGCAAAATAAAGGTTATCAGCACCTGTCAGCAGGGCGACAGCATCTTCGTGACGCAAATTTTTCTTCTTGCGCAACTCAACCAGCTCATCGGCATATGCAGTGAGCAAAGCAGAAGTTTTCGGTTCAACAAGGGTCACCCCCGCCAAAGAAACTCCAAGCTCTGCTGCTTTGGCATTGAGAGTTTCTGGAGCACCTAACAGCACGACATTTGCCAGATTATCACCGCCAATCTGTGCCGCAGCTTCAATCATGCGATCATCATATCCTTCGGGCAGAACAACTGTTTGTAAATCGGCACGAGCCTTAGATTTAATCTGTTCAACAAGATGCATCCTTTCCTCCTCTGAATATGGTAATATTCAAACGTAACTGTTCTGAAATGCCTTGAGGCACCCATTCCAAGGGCCACTTTGCGCCGTCCATGGCCGTTCGACTGTCGCCGTCCGTGGCGACAGACACCCTTTCCATGGGTACCACAAGCCCCTATCAGTAGTGGTGGTGAATAGTTACATTCAAACTAGAGTTAAACTATATATTCTATAGAAAGTCACCAAGTGTCATGCGTGATTTTAATGTCAACGTATTTATACCATGGCAAAATGGAGGGTCAATCATTTTCCTTTTTACCGTCCTGCCAGACTGGTCGTAACCTTGAACTCTCGGTATAATCACCAAATATGAATCTTCTTCATTCGACCAGACCAAAGCCGAGCAGAGATCGATCACGGCTCCTCATTCTCAGTCTACTATTGTCTCTCGGGCTCCATCTCCTTGTGCTTCTGACTCTGATTCACCCTCTCTTGCAGCAGGAGAATGCTCAATCCAGGCAACAACAGCCGACCCGAATTCATCTTGTTGATTTACCGGTTAAACCAAAAAAACCGCAACCGCAGAAACCAGCGGAATTTGAGATAGATCAACAACCTCTTAAACAACAACCAAAGATTCCCGTTGAGTCATTTCGGAAGGCAGATCGTGATCAGCAGGTCGATCGAGAACTTGCACCTGAGGGGGAGGATGTCCGCGATCAAACAACACAACGGCCAATAGCAACCCTTCTTCCACGACAGGAGAAAAAAATAACATCTGAAACGCAACAGAAATCAGCCCCCGAAAACACCCTGGAAAAACCTCGTCAGGCTGAAACAAAAACGCTAAAGAAAAAGGCGAAAAAAACTGCAAAGAAAACTGCGACAACAGCCACAAAACCAGTGGAAAAACAGCAAAAGCCACTGCCAATCCTCACCCCCGAGCAACTGCGCCCCAGTCAGAGCACCTTGGATCAGATTGCCCTGGGGAGCCAGGGGTCACGCAACCGGATCAAAGAACGCAAGGATGTTGAAGTTGGCGATACGGTCTGGCTGAACTTGCAACACAATCTGTTGGTATCTTTTTTTCGCCGTTTTCATAACCAGATAGAGCTGGTGTGGAACTATCCAACCCAAGCAGCTACCAACGGAATCGAAGGAACCCTGGAGTTACTTATTACTGTCGACAACCAAGGGGAGCTGATCGATGTTGATCTGCGGCGGACCAGCGGCTCCGACCTTCTCGACTTTGAAGCCATTCAGGCCGTTTATCGCGCTGCACCATTTGGATCGTTAACAAAACATTATCCCCATGAGCAACTTAAAATTCGTGCCCATTTCAGCTACAGGATTACCGGACAGTATATCTATGGCCGGCGAAATTGATAAAAAAATACCCGGTAAAACCGGGTATTTTAGAGAAAGGTTGTTATGACTCCTGTGGCCAGCGCAATATTGGCTTACGCGCGGCGGTGGCTTCATCCAATCGTTTAACCTTGGCTCGAACCGGTGCTTGTTTGAGTAACTCTGGAGCAGACTTTGCTTCTTCAGCAATCGCCAGCAAAGCATCACAGAATTCATCGATCATCTGTTTACTTTCGGTCTCGGTGGGTTCAATCATCAAAGCACCATGGACAACCAACGGAAAATATATCGTCGGTGGATGATAACCGTAATCGATCAGACGCTTGGCGACATCGAGGGTATGACAATCGTTCTGCAGGCCATCTTCTGAAAATACCACTTCATGCAACGAGCGTTGTTTATTGGGTAACTCATATTCACCTTCGAGCCTGGCACGAATATAATTGGCATTAAGAACAGCCAGCTCAGTGGCACGCCTCAACCCCTCCCCACCCATAGACAAAATATAACTGTAGGCACGAACTAAAATACTGAAGTGGCCATAAAATGATTTCAAACGTCCGATTGATTCCGGTCGATCGTACTCAAGTTTATAACCTTCAGCATCTTTGGTCACAACCGGAGCGGGCAAAAACGGCTCTAATTTTTCAACCACTCCAACGGGACCGGAACCGGGGCCGCCACCACCATGTGGAGTGGAAAAGGTTTTGTGCAGATTGAAGTGCATGACATCGATACCAATATCGCCAGGGCGACTGATTCCCATCAGTGCATTGAGGTTGGCGCCATCCGCATAAACCAGCCCACCACGTTCATGAACCAGATCGCAGATTGCACGGACATCAGCTTCAAACAAACCCAGGGTATTGGGGTTAGTCACCATCAATGCGGCAACATCATCATCCATCACTGCCGCCACCGCTTCCTGGCTCAAAACCCCATCCGAAGCAACGGTAATAACCTCATAACCGCAAAGGGCTGCAGATGCCGGGTTCGTGCCATGGGCAGTATCGGGAATGATAACCTTATGCCGCTGCTGTCCGTTGGCTTCATGCCAGGCGCGAATCATCAACATTCCAGTAAATTCACCCTGAGCTCCAGCAGCTGGCTGCAAAGTCATCGCGGGGAATCCGGAGACCTCCTCCAGATCGTGTTGTAAATTGTACATCAATTCCAAAGCACCCTGATTCAAAGCCTCCGGTGTTTGGGGATGAATATCGGTAAAACCGGGAAAACGTGCCGCTGCTTCATTGACCTTGGGGTTGTACTTCATCGTACAGCTGCCCAGGGGATAAAAACCACTATCGACACCATAGTTCCAGGTCGACAAACGGGTGTAATGGCGGACGACATCAACCTCTGAAAGCTCTGGAAAGTCCGCTATCTCCTCGCGAAGCAGACTGTTATCAGGGGTAACATCCGGGACGTCCAGGCTGGCAATACTGTATCCGACCCGACCTGGCTGAGATTTCTCAAAAAGCAGGTTTTCATCCAAAACCAAGCCGCGACCTGCTGTGCTCATCATGCCTCACCTCCTGCCAGTGCTAACACCAGGCGATCAATCTGTTCCCGGCTGTTCTGTTCGGTAACACAGACCAGCAATCCGTCTTCCAAATCAGAATAATCTCTACCCAGGGAGATCCCTGCAAGAATCCCCTGCTGTTCAAGGCGCTTTTTTAAAGCGGCAACCGGTTCATTACAAGTGACGACAAATTCATTGAAAGATTCACCGGCAAAAGTCACAGTAAAGCCATCCAGCTGAGCGATCTTCTCTTTTGCGTAAGTCGCTTTTGCATAATTAATCTTCGCCAGCTGGCGCAGCCCTTGTTTGCCATGGAGTGCCAGATAAATACTGACCATGAGGATGCACATCCCCTGGTTCGAACAGATATTAGATGTCGCTTTTTCACGGCGGATATGTTGTTCACGAGTCGCAAGGGTCAGGACATACCCAGTTTGACCATCTTGATCCGTTGCTTCTCCCACCAGACGACCGGGAAGGACCCGCATATCCTTTTTCCGCACAGCAAAGAAACCGATACCGGGGCCGCCATATGAGAGTGGAACACCAAAGCTCTGCCCCTCACCAACGACAACATCTGCCCCTAATTCTCCAGGGGATTTATACAGTGCCAGAGCTAATGGCTCAGCAACCGCAGCCACCAGGCGTGCACCAGAAGCGTGGGTTGATTCACCAATAGCTGCAAGATCCTCAATCTGACCAAAATAATTGGGATAGCCAACAACCACCGCCGCAACCTGATCGTCAAGCAACGCTTTTAACTCAACCTGATCGGTCACACCACCCTGTATCGGGACATCAACCAGTTCCACTTCCAGATAGCGGCAATAAGTAGCAACTGTCTCACGATATTGTGGCGGTAAAGCCTGTGACAACAACACTTTATGTCGCTTTTTACCAGCACGGATCGTCAGCAACACCGCTTCAGCACAGGCAGAAGCACCGTCATACATTGACGCATTAGCGACATCCATCCCAGTCAGCTGACATATCAAGGTTTGAAATTCAAAAATGGCTTGCAGAGTTCCCTGACTGATTTCCGGTTGATAGGGGGTATAGGCTGTGTAGAATTCACTCCGACTGATAAGTTGATCAATAACAGACGGGATAAAATGGTTATAAGCACCACCACCAAGAAAAGAATCCCAGTCAGACACCTTGGTGTTCTGCTCCGCAAGGCCACGCAAAAAACTCAATGTTTCAGATTCCGACTTTGCAGCAGGCAAATCAAGAGGCCTCTTCAGGCGGCACTCTTCCGGCACTCCAGAAAACAAGTCGTCAATATCCGACACGCCGATCTGCTCGAGCATCTGCTGCACATCAACTTCTGTATGAGGCAGATAACGCATATTCATCCTTTCAACTACCAGCATAATTAACCGGATAGTCTGTTATTTAGTAACTATTCACCACCACGACTGATAGGGGCTTGTGGTACTCATGGAAAGGGCGTCTGTCGCCACGGACGGCGACAGTCGAACGGCCATGGACGGCGCAAAGTGGCCCTTGGAATGGGTGCCTCAAGG
>LLYT01000008.1 GCA_002049545.1 Deltaproteobacteria bacterium tcs-42
TTTGTGAGCAAGACGGAAATCGCATTTTCGGCTTGCGGAGTTGAAAAGGCCCAGGATGGGACTTTTTCAACATCCTGCTAAAACCTCCCTCATGACTTTCTGTGAGGTCGGCCAAAAATAACAGACGCATAACCTTTCCCTGTGTTATGACTGTCTTGTCAGTAGTCATGCCAATCTAACAATGAGTCAAAGCAGGAGTTGTAATATGCAGCAACGTGAGTTTATTGGTTTGGAAGATCAATTTGGTGCCCATAATTACAAACCCCTGGATGTTGTCCTGTCGCGGGGCGAAGGGGTCTGGGTCTGGGATGTTGATGGTAACAAATACCTCGATTGTCTGGCTGCCTATTCGGCTGTCAATCAGGGACACTGTCACCCTGAAATTATGCAGGCAATGGTTAAGCAGGCAGAAAAATTGACCTTAACGTCCCGTGCCTTCCGTAATGATCAGCTTGGCCCTTTCTATAAAGAACTCTGCGAGCTGACCAATTCTCACAAGGTTCTGCCGATGAATAGTGGTGCCGAAGCGGTAGAAACAGCCATTAAAACGGTGCGCAAGTGGGGCTATACGGTAAAAGGGGTGCCACAGGATAAGGCGGAAATTATCGTCTGTGATGATAATTTTCATGGCCGGACGATCAGTATTGTCAGTTTCAGTACTGATGAGAATGCCCGGGCCGGGTTTGGTCCTTTTACGCCAGGATTTAAACTTGTCCCCTTTGATGATGCCGCTGCTCTCGAAGCAGCAATTACCGAAAATACGGTTGCGTTCCTGGTGGAACCAATCCAGGGTGAAGCTGGGGTGATGATTCCGCCGGAAGGTTATCTTAAAGAAGCCAGGACTATTTGTGACCGTCACAATGTCGTTCTGATCCTCGATGAGATTCAGACGGGTCTGGGACGAACCGGAAAATTATTGGCCGAAGAATACGAAGGGATTGAGGCCGATTTGACCATTATTGGTAAAGCCCTCTCAGGGGGGTTTTATCCGGTGTCCGCTGTGCTATCCAATACCGAGGTGATGGATGTCCTCCAGCCGGGTGAGCACGGTAGCACCTTTGGTGGCAATCCGCTGGCCTGTGCAGTCTCTCGGGCCGCTCTGAAGGTTCTGTTTGATGAAAAATTGATTGAAAATTCCTATGAGCAGGGCAAGTATTTCCTGGGTGAATTAAGAAAGATCTCGGATCCTCGTATCAAGGAGATACGCGGGCGCGGATTAATGGTGGCGATTGAATTTCATCCTGAAGTCGGTGGCGCACGCGCCTATTGCAACAAGTTGAAAGAGCAGGGAGTTCTGGCCAAAGATACCCATGAGAACATCATCCGTTTTGCTCCTCCATTGGTGATCAAGCGTGAAGAAGTGGATCAGATTCTGGCTGCCATTAAACAGGTTTTAGCTGCATCCTGACGATTTTTTTACCCAGATATCGATTTTGGATGCTCGATTTTTGTCTTTGGGCAAACAGCCCCCAATCTGTGAGATGGGGGCTGTTTGAGTTGCATCTGCCGAAGAAGGTAGAATAAATTCAAGGATATAGGTGATGTATAAATATTTATTTGGTCCGGTCCCTTCCAGGCGGCTGGGAATGTCCTTGGGGGTTGATTTAGTCCCCAAAAAAGTTTGTTCCCTTGATTGTGTTTATTGTGAAGTTGGCGAGACAACAAAGCTAACTCTTGAAAGAAAAGAGTATGTTCCTTACGCCAGGATTGTTGCCGAGTTGAACAGTTATTTTGCGAGTAATCCTGATCCTGATTATATCACCTTCTCCGGCTCAGGAGAGCCAACACTGAATAGCCGCATCGGTGATGTTATTGCATTTATTAAGCAAGTGAAGCCCGGTATCCCTATTGCGGTTTTAACCAATGGAACATTACTTTACGATATACAGGTCCGCTCAGAACTTAAATCAGCTGATCTTGTTCTCCCTTCCCTGGATGCAGCGACCGAGGCGGCCTTTAAAAAAATCAATCGTCCTCCCGAGACCCTGACACTGGACCAATATTTACAGGGATTGATAGAATTCAGAAAAGAATTTTCCGGAAAGATATGGCTGGAAATCCTAATTCTTCCCGGTTACAACGATAGTGAAGAAGAGTTACAGGAGTTAAGAAAGAACATCCAACAGATGAAGCCCGATGCTGTGCAAATTAACACTTTGGACAGACCCGGAACGGAATCGGACCTTCATGGTGCGACCAAGGCGGAACTTCGCAGAGTTCTTGAGCTGTTACAGTTGGATAATATGGAAATAATTGCTGCAGCACCACAAAGAAAAAATATAAAATCTTACCGGGGTGATGCCGAAACAGCGATTCTCGAGACCATTGCCAGAAGACCTTGTACCCTTGAAGACCTGGTGCAGATTTTGGGGATGCATCGAAGTGAAATTAATAAATACCTTGATGTTTTAGACTCCGAAGGGAAGATCGAAGCTATTCAACAAACGAGGGGCTTTTTTTATAAAAAAAGTTAGTAGCTATTCACCACCGCTACTGATAGGGGCTTGTGGTACTCATGGAAAGGGCGTCTGTCGCCACGGACGGCGACAGTCGAACGGCCATGGACGGCGCAAAGTGGCCCTTGGAATGGGTGCCTCAAGGCATTGCTGAACAGTTACAAAAGTTAAAACTTCAAGGGGGTAACCGGATAGCCTTGATGGTGTCATGGATGTGGTGAGCCGCCAGGCCCGTGAGCGGCTGCTGGAGTTTCTGGACGAAGAGATCGGTAATGCCTGTGCTGCCTGCTGGATGGGATTACTTGATAAACATTCTATGGCGTAGCCTTTGTAATTTTAAGTTTTGTTTCTCATCATTGTCAGAAAAAGTCACATCTTCCCAGGTCTGATAACAGGTGAATAATCGTGCTCGCATTTCGAGTTCATCCCCATCAAATCCCAATTCAGCGAATATTTCACGCGAAAAATCAAGACGCATTTTTATGACCTTGTTGACCGCTTCGTGAACCCGTGGATCTGCTTTCGCCCAAGCGTTCATTGCCAGGTCGTATTTTGTCAGTTTTTTATTTCTGATCATTTTCATGACGGTCAATAGGCGCTCATCCGCAGTCAGTTTTTTAATCTCCAGATCATCAATCAAGATGCTGGTGTATTCCTGAGACCAGAAATCAAGAAGGTGTTGCAACAGGTCTTGCCGATTTTTGAAATGCCAGTAGAATCCACTTCTTGATATTCCTAGAAGTTTGGCAAGTTTTTCAATTTTTACTGCCTCAAAACCCTCCAATTCAAGGAGCTCAAGTGCTTTAGCGAGCCATTGATTTTTACTGATGCCTTTATTTTTTTTTACCTCTGTCGATTTCATTTTTCACCTTGACTATTTACTGAACAGAACTGTACAGTAAATATATGATATGTCAATCAGATAACTTTACCCAACAGACAAAGTACACATGTAGGGCTATTGCATAAAGGAGAATATGATGGATATCGAAATCAAGGCACGTTTTATGGATGCATGGGAAAAACACTTCCCCGGCTGCGATCTGCCCATCGCTTGTTTTTACACCGATGAGCTGAAAAATGTGGAGTTCCCGGATGCGCTTCATCCTAATCCAAAAGGCAGTACCTGTATTTTTAGCCAGATTGTTCCAGTGAAAAAAGGGCGATCCCTCGCTTTTAACAAGGAGAATCTCGGTTGTTTTGGCAGCTTTCTGCCGTTTGGTTTTGACAGCGAACTCAGTGATGATGTTAAGGGCTACGTCTGCAATGTGGAACGGGGGATCAAGAGTTTTGAACATCTTGAGAGCATGTACAAACATCGGCCAGCAGGAGCCGCTCCGGGTAAATATCTGGTGTTTAAACGTTGGGATGCTCTGGAAGAGGAGGACAACCCCCAGGTTGTTTTCTTTATCAATAATCAGGATGTGATCACTGGCCTCCATGGGTTGGCAAACTTTGATGCTATGAGTCCATACGAGGTGATTGCGCCGTTTGGTACCGGTTGTGATTCGATTGTGGGTTTCCCTATGCACGAATTGCAGCAGCAGCAACCAAAAGCGGTTTTGGGTCCTCTGGATGTTGCCGTAAGGCAATCTTTCAAGCCAAACCTGCTCACTTTTGCTGCTCCGTGGCCAAAGTTTTTGCAGATGGTGGACAATATTGAAGATAGTTTTGTGGGAACAGAAGTCTGGGCAAAATTAAAGAGACGACTTTCTAAAGCATAAATAGTTACAATTTGATAGAGAACTTTTTGGAGATTGTCGTATTAATGCGGTAATCTCCATTTTTCTTATAAATTCCCCCAAAGAAGTCTCCAGACCATGTTGCGCAATCGGTATTATCTATTTCTCTGGTTCGTTAATATCGCCACAACCCTGGCAATTGAACTGTTTACTGTCACGATTCTGGTGTCAATTTACGAACGGACCGAATCGACTTTACTGGCTGCCGGGACGATGGTCGTACGGGCATTACCGACACTCTTGCTGGGGCCTGTTGCCGGAGTATTAGTCGATCGCTTTTCCCGTAAAAATATTATCATCAGCATGGATCTGCTTCGATTGATGTTGGTCGGAGTCGCAATCTGGTTTTTGCAGGGAGATGGAGGTGTTCCGGTTGTCGGGATCTATCTCATTTTGGCAGGACTTTCTGTCGCTGAAATCTTCCATCGACCCGCCCGCATGGCTCTTATTCCCTCGTTGGTTCCACATCAGCAATTGATCAAAGCCAACAGCTTTATCCTGGCGTCAACACAAATCGTGATGGCTCTCTCTTACATGATCGGTGGTTGGCTTATATTGGCACTGCCGCTACGGCAGATTGCTCTGGGTGTGGTCGTTTTGTTTTTGCTCGCCGCTTTCGCAGCTATGCTTATTGTGGAACCAACGGCTGGTGAAAAAAAGGACTCCGGTGAAAATGAATCCTTTGCAAAATCGTTAGTGTCTGGCTGGCGATATTTACGTCAACATCCCGTTGCCCGGGCATTGACAGTCATGGAGACAATAGAGCATTTACCACATGGTATCTGGACTGGAGCCGTAATGTTGGCTTTTACCACCAAGGCGCTGCACGGTGATGCTGCCGATTGGGGTTATCAGGCGACGGGTTATTTTACGGGAATGATCCTGGGTTCTCTTTTTGCTCTGGCGATTGGCGATTGGCTACGACGCTACACGGGGCGTATCATCGTTATGAACGCTTTTGCTGCCGGTCTGTTTACATTTGCCTATGCCAGCAGTCAAACTGTTTGGATGGCGGTGGTGTGGGCTTTTGTGTTTGGGCCACCGTTTGCTATCCGTGATGTAGCGCAGGATTCACTGTTACAGGATACAGTTGCATCCGGGCAGTTTGGCCGGGTTTATGCGACCCGGGAAATGTTACGCAGTACAATGTTTATGTTTGCCGGTCTCTTCTTTGCCTGGCTCTCTGATTTTGTCCCTATTCGTATGATCTATGTTTCTGGTGGTGTCGCTTATTTACTGACCGGTTTCTATGCATTGAGTAACAAAGCCTTGCGAAAAAGTAAGATGAATCCCGATGCTGAAATGAATAATTAAGTGTTAGATCACGGCAGTTTTGTCGGTTCGCTAATCGGGTGTTGCTTCTCCGAGTAGTTCACACAGATGTAATACCGGTTGTGGCATCTGTGCTTTTCGTAATCCCCACGCTAATTGAAGATGGCAGCCCGGGTTTGCGGTCACCAGAACCTCTGCTTCGGTCTTTTTTACATTGTCAAGTTTACGATCAAGGATTTTCTGACTCTCCTCGGTAAATTTCAAGCTGAAAGTTGCCGCTGAGCCACAGCACCAGCTCGATTCGTTCATCTCCCGCAACTCCACTCCGGGGATCGATTCGAGCACTTTTCGCGGTTGTTTGCTGATCCCCTGGGCGTGGCAGATGTGGCAGGGTTCGTGGTAGGTCACGGTTTTGTTGACCGGTTTCAATTCTGCGGTACGAATGCCAACTTCAACCAGGAACTCGCTGATATCTCTGATCTTGCTGTGGAAGTGCTGCAGGCGCTGGTGATCTTCCCGCTCGGCAAGCATCTCCTCATATTCTTTCAGTGCTGCGCCGCAGCCGCCACAATCTGTGACAATGGCATCGACGTCCAGATCGAGGAACAGATCGAGATTGTGGCTGGCCAGTTGGCGCGCTGTCTCTGGATCGCCTTCGGTTAAATGGGGGGCCCCGCAACACTTTTGGGTTTTGGGGGTGATCACATCAAAACCCTGATGGTTGAGGATTTTTACCGTCTGGCGGGAAACTTCGGCGTACATCAGGGTCATAACGCAGCCAAGAAAGAAGGCGACTGTGCCGCGCTTTTCACCCTTCGCCGGGCTGAGTTCCGGCAGTTTTTTCCGTAACGGCTGGACCAGTTCGGGCAACATTCCTTCAGCTTTATCGATCCATTCAGGACCAAGTTTCAGCACCTTACTGTTGCGGACCAGCCATTGTATCCCGAGCTTCTGGTAGAGTCGTGCCGGGAGCATTGACGTTTCCAGCAGGTTGGGGTTCGGTAACATTTTTTCTAGAATAAAGGTGCGAAATCCCGCTTGCCATTTGGGTAGTGGTTGCTGCTGGGCAACTTGAGCACGACATATTTCCATCAGGCTGCCCGCTTGGACCCCCGATGGGCAAGCTGTCGTACAGGCACGGCAATCAAGACAGAAAAAAGCTTCTTCTTTGATTGCCTGATTGAATTCCATCTTCCCTTCGCCAACAGTACGGGCCAAAGCGACACGACCGCGTGGACTGGAACGTTCCCGCCCGGTTAACGAAAATGTTGGACAGGTGGGGAGACAGAAACCGCAACGCATACACTGCAGGATATCTTCATATTCGGGGGCATCGGTGGTGGTGAAATTGCCTAGTTTTTCAATTTCGGCCATTTCAGGACTCCTGCTCGTCGAAAAATATTTTGCCTGGATTGAGTATTCCATCCGGATCAAATGCTTTCTTGATCCGCTTCATGACAGCAACTCCACCAGAGCCAACCTGACGGGCCAGATAATCCTTTTTGGCAATACCTATGCCGTGTTCCCCTGAAACAGTGCCGCCCCATTCAAGGACTTTTGTGTAGAGGTCATCAAAAAAGGCATGTGCGCGTTTCATCTGGTCAGCATCACGCTCATCACACAGGACAGTTGGGTGCAGGTTTCCATCACCGGCGTGGCCGAAAGTGCCCACGGTAAGATCGTAATGTTTTGCCAGCCGCTCAATTTCAGCAAACGTTTGCGCCATGCAGGAACGGGGAACCGTTGCATCTTCCATTAACGTAGAAGGGGAAACCCGTGCCATGGCAGAAAGGGCAAAGCGTCGGGCAGTTGCAAGATCAAGGGCTTCCTCTGCGTTATTGGCAATGTGGATTTCGGTCGCTTTGACCTGCTTGAGAACCTTTTGGACTTCGGCACTTTCCTCTTCAACGACAGCAGGATGACCATCAACCTCAATCAACAAGAGCGCGGCTGTTTCACGTGGTAGTCCAATCTTGACATAGTCTTCAACGCAATTAATGGTGGTTTTGTCCATTATTTCCATGGTTGATGGGATAACTTTTGCTGCGATAATCTCCGAAACCGCCTTGCCGGCAGTTTTAATGTCGTCAAAATAAGCCAGCATGGTTTGACTTGTTTGCGGTGGCGGGATCAGGCGGAATGTTACCTCTGTGATGATGGCCAGGGTTCCCTCGCTGCTGACCAACAGATCCTTGAATGAATAGCCGGCAACATCTTTGACGCTTTTCCCGCCAGTAGTGATGATGCTGCCATCCGGGAGGACACATTTCAGTGCCATAACGTAATCACCCGTGACCCCGTACTTCAGGCAGCGTAAACCACCGGCGTCTTCCATAACATTGCCGCCGATGGTCGAAATCTTTTGCGAGGCTGGATCGGGGGGATAATAGAGGCCCTTTTTCAAAACAGCATTGGCCATGTCGAGGGTAATCACACCTGCCTCTGCTGTGACTGTGAGATTTTCTTCATCGATCTCTAAAATTTTATTCATCCGGTTCAGGCAGAGAACAATTCCCCTTTGAACCGGAATACTGCCACCGGATAAGCCGCTGCCGCTGCCACGGGGGGTAATGGGTAGCCCTTCGGCACGAGCCAGTTGCAGTGCGGCTTGAACCTCTTTCGTGCTGGTTGGGTATACAACAACATCAGGAGCGTGATGTAATCCAGGAGTTGCATCATAACCAAGAACCAATAGGTCTTCTTCCTGCCAAACCACATTTTCTTTTCCCAGTTTTTGAACCAGCCTATCCAGAATGTTTTTAGCGATCATGGCGCAGCCTTTGAGTTGTTAGTATTGGACTTATGGATAAAAATACATATTGCCTAAATGGTATGACCAATTGTCTGTTAAGGTAGTGCAGGGCTTTTGTTCTGTCAAGGCAATAAAGCGTCACCTTTAAGCTTTTTTTGTCGCTTAAACACTATGTTTTCAAATTTGCAGTCACTTTGAAGTCGCAAGCGGTCTTCTCTTTGATCAATTCCAGATCTGCTCCAGGCGCCAGCTCTGTCAACGTCAGGCCTGTTTCGGTATCGACTTCAAAGACGGCTAGATCGGTGACAACCATGTCGACAACATTCTTGCCGGTCAATGGCAGGGTACATTCAGCCATCAGTTTGGATGAGCCATCTTTGGCGCAATGATCCATCATGATAACGATTTTCTTGACGCCGGAGACCAGATCCATGGCACCGCCGGGTCCTTTGATCATTGATCCCGGGATCATCCAGTTGGCCAGATCGCCGAATTGAGAAACCTGCATGGCACCGAGAACTGACAGGTCGATATGGCCGCCGCGTACCATGGCAAAGGATTCAGAACTGTCGAAGAATGCCGATCCGGGCAACCAGGTGATGGTCTGTTTTCCGGCGTTGATCAGGTCGGGATGTTGATCCCCCTCATGAGGGAAGGGACCGACTCCGAGCAGCCCGTTTTCGGCGTGGAGGGTTACGGTGATTTCTTCAGGGATATAGTTGGCGACGAGGGTTGGCATGCCGATCCCCAGGTTGGCGTACATGCCGTCGTGGAATTCCTGACTGATCCGTTTGGCCTGCCATTCACGGGCAGGAGAAAATCCTTTTGTTGACATTTTTCCGGCGAGTGTCAACTGCTCAATCGGTTTTTGGTACGAATCGCCGACAACAATTCTGTCGACATAGTTTCCGGGCAGGTGAATCTGGTGCGGATCAAGTTCACCGATTTCAACGATCTCTTCAACTTCGGCTATGGTGACTTTACCTGCTTTGGCACAGGCGGCATTGAAGTTATTGGCAGTGTAGTGAAAAACCAGGTTGCCGGCTTTGTCGGCTTTCCATGCTTTTACCAGGGCAAGATCGGTGGTGATGCTCTCTTCCTGAACATACTCTTTGCCATTAAAAGACTGGACTGGTTTGCCCTCCGCGAGAAGGGTGCCGAAACCGGTCCGGGTAAAAAAAGCGGGAATGCCGGCACCGCCGGCACGCAGTTTTTCGGCCAGGGTTCCTTGCGGAGTTAATTCAAGTTCCAGTTCGCTACTGAGGAATTGCTTTTCAAAGATTGCGTTTTCACCAACATAGGATGAAATCATTTTTTTGATTTGACGGGTTTGCAGTAAAAGACCCAATCCGAATTCATCAACTCCGGCATTATTGCTGACGACAGTCAGTTGTGTTGCTCCGCTGTCACGCAAAGCAGTGATCAGGTTCTCTGGAATGCCGCAGAGTCCAAAACCTCCAGCAGCAACAGTCATATTATCATCTGTCAGCCCTTCAAGTGCTTTGGCTGGATCGGTGAAGATGGGTTTCATTTTTTTTTCTCCTGTTAATTCATTTACACAAGTTCAAAAATGGCGGCAACGGCTTCCCCGCCGCCGATGCACAGCGTGGCTAATCCATACTTTTCGTTACGTACTTTCATTTCGCGTAGTAATGTGGCAACCAGGCGAGCACCGCTGGCCCCTATCGGATGTCCGATTGATACGGCACCGCCGTTAACGTTGACTTTTCCCGGGTCGAGAGCCAATTCTTTTATTGCGACCAGAGGGACGGATGAAAATGCCTCGTTGATCTCGAACAGTCCGATCTCGCTGGTTTGTAGTCCAGCTTTTGCGCAACACTTTTGAATTGCACCAACCGGGGCTTCGGCAAATAATTCCGGGTGGATGCTGTTGGTTGCACTGGCAAGGAGCCTGGCTATCGGTTTTAGGTTGTGTTTCGTGACGGCATCGCCACTGGCCAGAAGTGCCAGTCCGGCACCATCGTTAATCGAGGAGGCATTGCCAGCAGTGATCGTCCCGTTTTTGCGGAAGGCTGGGCGCAAGTCGGGGAGCTTGCCGATATTGCCGCGCAAAGGTTCTTCGTCCTCGCTGACGGTGATTTCCCCTTTGCGGGTCTTGATGGTAACGGGGGCAAGTTCTTCTGCGAAGGTACCATTTTTCAGTGCCTCTTGTGACAGCTGATAAGATCGGGCGGCATACGCATCCTGGTCCTCTCGGGTTACGCCGTGTTTTGCGGTCCAGTCTTCGGTGATATCGCCCATGTGTCTCTGCGAATAGGGGTCAAGTAGTCCATCCTGGATAATCAGGTCAACCATTTCACCGTTTCCCAGCCGTTGGCCAAAACGTGCCTTGGGGAGGGTGTAGGGGGTTTGAGACATGTTTTCCATGCCGCCGGCGAAGGCGACCTGTGTATCGCCCAGGCGAATTGAGTCAGAAGCAAGCATCATGGCTTTTAATCCACTGCCGCAGACTTTATTGATTGTCATGGCGTGAGTACTGTCAGGGAGTCCTGCCATGCGCATGGCCTGCCGAGCTGGGGCTTGAGCCGCCCCTCCCTGGAGAACCTGACCGATAATGACCTGATCAATCAGTTCTCCGGTGAGGGGTGTGCGTTGCATGAGTTCACTGATGATCTGAGATGCAAGTGCTGGTGCGGGGGTGTCAGCCAGGGTGCCGGCAAACGAGCCGAACGGGGTGCGGAGTGCGGATACGACAAAAACATCTTCCATAGTTGTAGTCTCCTGAGATGAAAGTTTGTGTTGCTCATTATTAAGCAAAGACTGTTCCAGGGGATAAAAACCTTATATGCCCTGATTCTTAGCCATTTTTCACTGTCATCAGGATGTATGATTTTGACCCAATAGTGAATCAAAAAATTGGTGATGGTTTTAAGTATCTGTATTAAAAGGTTTTATCCATGATTTATATTGTGGTCTATAAAGACATAACTGAGAGACAATGTTGTCGGGTTAGAAAAATATGGTGTTTTTCGCAAAAAATCATGGGAGGCTAAGCATAACTTGCGTCCTGCTGGCCTGGTGATTTTTCAGGGGCGAAGGCTTGCATATAGTATCTGGAGGTCCTGAAAAAACAGCGTAACGCCGTAGGGCAGACTTTTTGCGATGCCGTCAAACATAACAATGTTATTTTAATAATTGACATCTGCTTTGTGGATATGTAGGCTAAATGGTAAGACCACTTATTGAAAAAAGAGGACGTCATTTATGTCAACGACACAACTTGTAGATCAGTTTTCTGCGGTCGCTATTAATGCTGGAGCAGAAGTTGTCTCAGTCGCTTCTGTGGGCGCCGCCGCCGATTATATCGCCGGAAAAGTTGCAGGCTCAATGCTGGTTCCATCATTCCCATCTGCGGGGCGCTTTAAATTGAAAGCGGCCCTCAGGAAATCGGGTGTGTCTATTGAAGTTGACAACTTTCGCTCTAGTGCCGGCCAGGCAGAAGCTGGCATCACCGGAGTGAACTTTGCCATTGCCGATACCGGAACGCTGGTCCTGGAAAGTACTGCTGAAGATATCCGTCTCGCCACGACTTTGCCGCCAAAACAGTTTGCATTGCTTGACCCGCAAAAGGTTGTTGCTGATGGCATTGAGGCAGTAGAACCATTACGGAAAATGCATCAGCGTGATGCCAGAAATTATATTGCTTATATCACCGGGCCGAGCCGAACGGCCGATATTGAGCGGGTTTTGACCATCGGCGTGCATGGACCTAAAGAATTATTTATTCTGCTGGTGCCGGGGATTTCTGATGATTTTCTCGAAATGTAAAAACTTGCCACCAAGGCATTAAGCGCACCCAAAAGATCATTTAACGCAGAGACGCCCAGAGCGCAGAGAAAATCTTTTCGGGGTTTAAAAATGAAAAGAATTCTCTCCCTCGCTCTCCTTCTCCCCGCCTCTTCGTTGAAAATTGTTTTTCTTTGTGTCTCCAGACTTCTGTGGTGGATAGAATTTTCAAAGGGATAAATTGATGAATAAACAGCAGCGCAATAAAGACTATCGTCAGCGGATTGATCAAGCTCTGGCAACCCCGAAATTGCAGGAGGCGCTTCATCAATTTGGTGATGCTTTCCTGATTTCGCGGGAAAAAGCCTTCACCGGTCTCGATTTTGAATCACTTCGTGGCAATATTTCGACAATGAAAACCGGGGTGAGAGAAAACCATGCCGAGTTGCTGCAACAATTTATCGCTAATGCTGAAGCTGCCGGGACAATTATTTACCGGGCAAAAACCGCCGCAGACGCCAATCGCTATATTACCGAGTTGGCAAAGAAAAAAGGGGCAAAACTGGCGGTCAAAAGTAAAAGTATGGTCAGCGAAGAGACTCATCTGGGTGCAGCATTGGAAAAAGCTGGGACCCAGTCACTGGAAACCGATTTAGGTGAATGGATTGTGCAGCTGGCGGGGCAGCGCCCCAGCCACATGGTGATGCCGGCAATCCATATGTTCAAGGAGGAGGTTGCCGAATTATTCAGCAAGGAAACGGGAAAGCAGGAACCTGCGGAGATTGAACATCTGGTTGAGGTGGCACGTAATCAATTACGTCAAAGCTATCTGGAGGCCGATATCGGTATCACCGGGGCCAATATTGCCGTTGCCGAAACGGGCGGAATTGCTCTGGTGACCAATGAGGGAAATGCACGGCTAGCCTCAACGATGCCGAACGTGCATGTCGCTTTGGTGGGGATTGAAAAACTGGTTCCAACCCTGGAAGATGCTGCCCGAATTGTTCAGGTTCTGCCGAAAAATGCCACCGGTCAATTGTTGACTTCCTATGTCACCTGGATTCGTGGTGCGGTTCCCAGTGATGGAGATGAAAAAGAGTTCCATATTGTGCTGCTCGATAATGGCCGCAGTGCCTTGGCTGAATCGCCTCAATGTCAGGATGCCCTCAACTGCATCCGTTGTGGTGCCTGTGCCAATATCTGCCCGGTTTATCAGACCGTTGGCGGGCATGTTTTCGGCCATATTTACATCGGCGCAATTGGTGTTATTCTGACTGCTTTTTATCATGGGCTGGATAACGCGGCGGAACTGGTTAAGGCGTGTATCGGTTGTCGATCATGCGTTGCTGTTTGCCCCAGTCAGATCGATCTGGAAGAGATTATCCTCCATCTGCGTGAAAAAGTCGGTGATGAAGAGGGGATAGGGACCGGTAAGGCTTTGGTTTTCCGCAAGGTGATGCAGAACCGTAAATTGTTCCATACCATGATCAAGGCTGCCAGCTTGTTGCAGAAGCCGGTGACCCGCGGGGAGCGGACGATTCGCCATTTACCACTGTTTTTCTCACCTCTGACAGAATGGCGAACTTTACCTGCGGTTGCCGATAAGGCCTTGCGTGATTCGTTCAGCGAGAAGGGGCAAAAGGTCGATCAACCACGCTATCGGGTTGCTTTGTTTGGTGGTTGCGCAAATGATTTTCTCTATCCCGAACTCGGCCTGGATCTTATTGAAGTGATGAATGCTCTCGATGTTGAAGTGTATTATCCCCTGGAGCAGAATTGTTGCGGTATCCCGGCGATCTACTCGGGCGATAAAGAGACTGCTGTTGAACTGGCAAAGCAGAATATTGATGCATTGCTGGCCGGGAGCCCCGATTACATTCTGACGACCTGCCCTACCTGCGCCATGGCGTTGAAACAAAATTTCGTTGAACATCTCAAAGATAATCCAGTCTGGGCGGAACGTGCAGAACAATTGTCTGCAATCACGATTGATGCCGCCAGCTTTGTGCTGAATCAGTTAGATGGTGCTGAAATGTTTGCTGATCTGGCTGAAAGTGAAAAAATTACTTACCACGATTCGTGTCACTTGAAACGGGGTGTCGGGGTGTGGCAGGAACCACGTCAGCTGATTGAGAAATCTGGACACAAATTAGTTGAAATGGATCACGCCGATCGGTGTTGTGGATTTGGAGGTTCTTATTCTCTGACCAGTCATCCCGATATTTCGAAAAAAATTCTGCAGGATAAGGTTGCCGATATTGAAAAGTCTGCAGCAACCTGCGTGGCAATGGACTGTCCCGGTTGCATGATGCAGATTCGCGGCGGATTGGAAAAATCTGAATCTTCGGTTCGTGCTCAGCACACCATTGAATTGTTGGCAGCAGCGTTGAGGAATAAAACAACTAAAAAATGATGCATTTGCCAAATAGCATTGGATGGCTATGCTAAATTTTTGTCCTGAAAAACCAGCGTAACGGCTTAGAGCGGACTTTTTGCGACGCAGTCAAAAATATTTCAAAACCTTTTTTATACGTGTGAATCTCTCTCCTACGTTATTCCCCACCAGAATCTCCTCCCTGGCGGGTATTTTATTTCAAGGTAAACTGTTCAGCAATGCCTTGAGGCACCCATTCCAAGGGCCACTTTGCGCCGTCCATGGCCGTTCGACTGTCGCCGTCTGTGGCGACAGACGCCCTTTCCATGGGTCCCACAAGCCCCTATCAGTAGTGGTGGTGAATAGTTACATCTCAAGTAGCATCGAAGTTATAAAGCTTGAAGCTTCCCCCCATCAAATGGTATCTTTTCTTGCATTTATTTAACCTGCGATCGGTTATTGTTTTCCGGAGAAAAGGTTTTGTATCGAATCAACAGCAAGGCAAAGCAAGATGGCTTGACAGCTGTTTCCTCAAGTTTACGGAAAACCGGAAAGATGTTGTTGCGGATTTTTCCGAATATTCTGGCCATTGTTCTTCTCTCCGGATTAATTATGGAATTTGTTCCCATGGAGCGGTTGTCGGAGTTTCTGGGGGGTGGTTTTTTCACCGATGGACTGATCGGTGCGGGAATTGGCTCTGTTTCTATTGGCAATCCTCTGGTGAGCTATGTTCTGGGGGGAGAGCTTCTGGATCAAGGCGTGAGCCTGATGGCTGTGACGGCTTTGCTGGTCAGTTGGGTGACGGTGGGCAGCATCCAGCTGCCCGCTGAAATTCAAACCTTTGGAGTGCGTTTCGCTCTGTTCCGCAATGGTCTTTCCTTTCTGTTTGCTCTCGCGATTGCTTTTCTGGTTCTCATAACCATCTCGCTTCTGGGTGGTATAAGCCAATGAAAAAGCTGGGTTTTAACCAACAATCAAGCGACAAAAAAGAATCTGTTTTTGGGGCTTATCTTTTTCTTCTGATCGTGGTTATGATCTATTTTGTGGTTTTTCTGTTTGATTCCAGCCGTACCCTTGTCGCATTGCAGTTCAGTTCGGGGATGTTGAAAAAACTGCTGCCAGTCCTTGGCCTGGTGAGTTGTTTCGTGTTTTTGAATAACCTCCTGGTGAAACCGAGCTGGGTGAAACATCATGTTGGTCATGAGTCCGGTTGGAAGGGAGTATCCATTGCCATTATTGGCGGAGCTCTGTCGATGGGACCGATTTACGTCTGGTATGGAGTTTTGCAGGAATTTCAGCAGAAAGGGATGCGAACCTCCCTGATTGCTTCATTTCTTTATGCCCGGAGTGTTAAACCACAACTGTTGCCGTTGATGATTTACTATTTCGGCTGGCTTTATGCCCTTGTTCTGGTTTTTTATTTAATCATTTTCTCCGTGTTCAATGGTGTATTGACTGAGCGATTTATGGGGGTAACGGTGAATAAGATAAAATAATCCGGGAGAAATGGAGACCCCAGAGCAAAAAGAAACTGTATACGGTTTTACCGCTCCCGGGATTTATACCCCGATCAAGAGAAATATTGACGGATGCTGATTGATAGTGATGAAATCGAAATTCAAGCTGACTTTTTATACTTGGGGAAAAGGTGGTGTTATGAAAACAAAGGCCATGATCGTAGGATTGTTGCTGCTATTGCCATTGACAGCCGTAGCACAAGAGGTGGACGTCAAAGTTGTAAGGTATGGGGCCAACCTGTATGAAGTCGTCGGACGTGACTTGTTTCTCAAAACAGAATATTGCTTTGAAGGGTCGGAGCAGGCTGATATTATATTAAAACTGGATGGGGACGGCAGCCAGATGCAATTTAAAAAGAGTGGCAATAGCTGTGAAATTCAAATGGTTTATGGCCGTGGCCAGATGGAACCTGGAGAATACGATTTTAACGTCAGCCGCGATGATGAAGGCTGGTATGGCATAGATGAACTCGATTTTGCCTTTAAAACCACCGGTTGTTACAGTTTTGCTGAAAACGTTGCAGCAAAAATTATCATGGACGAAGAAGGTCGGGGGCGTCTGGCACTTCTTTCAGAAGATGAAGAATGTAAAATTGAAGGGGTTTACGGTAAGGCTGAGTTGAAGATCGTGGCCGAGTAAAAAATCTCTGGATTCTTCTTGGTTTGATGTCACGCTCATTCAAGTTTGATGCTTTCGCAGAAAACTCATGTGATGGCTCAGCCATCCTTGCTTTTGCCAAGGTCAGTTTGGTATCACGTAAAACAGAATGGCAAAAAAATGGAAGCAGCTCCCTGCCATGACAAACAGGTGCCAGATAGCGTGGCTGTAGGGCAATTTTTTCCAGGCATAGAAAACGACCCCACCGGTATAGGCTAACCCACCGAACAACAATAACGCCAACCCCCCTTTGTCGAGAACTGCAAGCATTGGTTTAATGGCGATGATGACAATCCAGCTCATCGCCAGATAGAAACTGAGAGAAATTCTGGGTCGTCTGCCAAAAGATGTGGTTTTGAGCAGAATTCCTGCGAGGGCAATTCCCCATATGGACCCAAATAAGGACCAGCCCCAGGGGCCGCGCAAGTTGACCAGCATAAACGGGGTATAGGTTCCGGCGATCAGCAGGTAGATTGCCGAGTGATCAATGGTGCGGAGAATCCCTTTGATGTTGGGCAGAGGGATGCTGTGGTAAAGGGTTGAAGCGACATACAGGAGAATCAAGGTGCTGCCAAAGATACTGCAACTGGTGATGTGCCAGGCGTTACCGTGCAAGCTGGCAAAGCCAACCAGAACCGCCAATCCGCCGATTGATAGTAACGCACCGATTCCATGAGTAATGCTGTTGGCGATCTCTTCACCAACGCTGTAAGTGTTTGTTTCTGTCCATTCAGCCATTATGATTTCTCCCGCATGGATCGCGATATGATTTGATGCAGGCATTATGACATGAACGTAAAGGGAAGAGGTGTTGCGGTGGCTGGTTTTACGAAACTATTACCTGGCTTTTACAGGGAAGCAGAAAAAATAAAAGAAGACAAAAAAAAGTTATATTTTGTTGTTGACAATGGTGACTTATTTAGTTATAAATGAGCCATCAACGAATTGTTGTGGCAGGCGAGACGTTGATAGTCAAAGTAAATATCTTTCGAGAAACCTCTCAAAATGTTGCCCCGTGACCCCCCTCCTGGTCACGGGGTTTTTTTTGTCTTATCTTTATCCCCCTTCAGGGTATACACTATCTATCTCCAGCTAGCTTTACAGCAAAGATGAAACAATGAAGGTCATACAAATATCCTGGGAAAATCGTTAGCAGTCGAACAGCGCAGCCGTTTTTTGTCAGTCGGCAGCAGCTGACCAGCATCGCCTTTTTGATCTCTGCTCCGGTTTCACGTTGGGTGCTGGGGCACTTTGGGTATCCGTATAATTATGTCTGGATGTTTGCTTTAGCGGCGGGATTGTTGTTTATCGTTGTTTCTATCATGGTTGCCAGTGCCTGGTTCCCTGTTTCTGGAATCGTTCCAAAATCGGATCTTTAAGCTGACCGAATCTGCTTGTTTATGTTATATCGATAACGATCTGATCCTTTAATTTTTTAGAAGATTTGTACATTTATGTATAAAGAATATTTTGGTCTCAAAGAAGATCCTTTCTCCATCGCTCCTGATCCTCAGTTCCTTTATATGAGTGATCGTCATCGTGAGGCGCTGGGGCATCTGATTTACGGGATGAAGGCAGACAGTGGATTTGTTCTTCTCACCGGTGAAGTGGGGACGGGAAAAACCACAGTGTGTCGCTGTCTGCTTGGTCAAATTCCCGAAAACTCGGAAATCGCTTTCATCCTTAACCCGAAGCTGAGTGTTGTTGAGCTATTGGCAACAATCTGTGATGAGCTGGAGATCTCTTATCCAGAAGGTAATTCCAGCGGCAAAATTTTTATTGACCGGATTAACAGCTATCTTCTCGATGCTCATGGACAGGGCAAACAGACCGTTCTGATTATTGACGAAGCACAGAACCTGAGTGTTGATGTCCTGGAGCAGATCCGCCTCTTGACCAATCTGGAAACCGATAAACGAAAATTATTACAAGTGATCATGCTGGGTCAGCCGGAACTCAACCTGATGTTGGAGCGGCCTGAATTGCGTCAATTAGCACAGCGGGTGACGGCGCGTTATCACCTTGAACCTCTCTCCAAGGGTGAAATAGAGGGCTATCTGAACCATCGTCTGGCGGTGGCCGGGGTAGAAAGACCGCTTTTTCCCATCAAGACCATCAACAAACTTTATAGCTTGAGTGGAGGTGTCCCCCGGGTCATCAATCTGCTCTGTGATCGAGCCTTGCTTGGTGCCTATGTGAAAGGGGAGAATATTGTCAGTCCCGTTCTCCTTGCCGAGGCGGGCAATGAAGTTTTTGGAAAAAGGGGGACGGGCGGTTCAGGCAGGAATGATCTCTGGCAATGGTTGTTGACAGCGTTGCTGAGTCTGATTCTGATAAGTGGTATTGCCTTTCTGGTATTACTGATGAAGCAGCCGTCTTTGGATCAGGTGACAGAGAGACATGAGCCGACAGAGAAAGTTGGAACACTATCGCCAGATAAAAAGGGTGGGTCGTGAACGATGTCGTTTATTCTTGAAGCACTGAAAAAATCGGAAAATAAACGCAGAATAAAAAGTGGGCAGAGCCCACGGACAATTCATGAACCTGCTCCACGCAATTATGTCAGATCACGTGTCTGGGTGCTGGGGGTACTGATTCTTCTGGTTGTTAATGCTGCTCTGTTACTCTGGGTTTTCCCTTCCCGACAGCAATCACCACCACAAACAACAGAAACTGTATCGGTTGATGTCGCTCCAGCGAAATCTGCTATAACAGAGCCTCTTGTCCTGCAGAAACGGCAGCCGAGCGCAAACGACCTTCCGGTTCCACGGAATGACAAGAAAATTTATAGTTTTGGACAACTGCCAGTTGTGATTCAAAGGAAAATTCCTCCGCTGCAGATGTCATTACACGCCTATAACCGGGAGGATGCTACTGCAAGCTTGGTGCAGTTAAGTGATCGAATGATGCGAGAAGGGGATATGGTGACCGACAATATCCGCCTCGAACAGATTACTGCTGATGGAGCGGTGTTGCACTATGATGGCTATCGGTTTCTGTTGCCCCGGCGAGGTAACTGAGGATGATTTGCCAAAATCAATAAACTGTATATGGTTGGTGCCGGGAAGTTTTAGCGCAAGAGAGAATAGTTGATTTGACAGAGTGTCTCATTTGCCCGATACTGTCGCTGTTGTGAGTCTCGGAGCCAATAACTCTCGTACCATGCGAATCATTGAATTATCCCGGTAGCAGCTCTTCACCGCTGAACCCGCGGACAAAACAGATTTTTTGAATCAACCGGTTTAAGCTGGGAGACATAAGCCTGAACGAACGATTGCTTGTTGTCCTCCTGTTGCCGGTCACCACAAGGAGACGTGATGACCCATCCGCGCCAGTATCTCTATCTCATGTTCATCTATCTGACTATCGTCGGGGTCGTCCTGGCATTTCTCTACCCGGCACTTGAAAGTGCGTTTATGGCTAACTGGGGTTTCAACCTGGTTATTCTTGGCGCTCTCGCGATCGGCATCGGTATCAACATGTTTCAGGTTCTGCGACTCGAGCCCGAAGTGAGCTGGATCAAAAAGTTCCGCACCGGAGAGATGAGCCTTTCTGTTGCGCGACCACCGACACTGCTGAATTCACTGACGCACCACTTGACCGGAGTGCATCGTAACCGCTTCAGCCTCTCGGCCCATTCACTGCAGACGGTTCTGGATGGCATCCGTGGTCGCCTCGATGAGGCGCGCGAGATATCCCGTTACCTGATCGGACTGCTGGTTTTTCTGGGGCTGCTGGGAACCTTCTGGGGACTGCTGCGAACCATCGGCGATGTCGCTCAAATCATCGCCGCGTTGGAAGTCGGAACTGACGATATCCCGCTCTTTTTTGATAATCTCAAACGTGGCTTGCGACTCCCGTTAGAGGGAATGGGCACCGCTTTCAGCTCCTCGCTCTTTGGTCTCGGTGGCTCTCTGATTCTGGGTTTTCTCGATATTCAGGCCGGACACGCCCAGAATCGCTTTTTCAATGAGATGGAGGAGTGGCTCACCGGGGTGACCTCTCTGATCGATAAAGATAAAGATAAAGATAAAGATGGTGAAGAATCGCCTACCGCGCCAACTTCCACTGCGGATCTCAATATGCAAGAAGCGATCGCGGCACTGCTCAATGAAGTCCGTGAGAATAATCATAAAATCAGCCAAATACTGCACCAGCAACCACCGCAGCAGAGCACCTCTCGCACCGTCACCGCTCATCAGACAAACCAGGACGATCGTTAGGTCATGCGTAGCTCCAGAAAAAAAAACCAGCAATCGATCGGTGTCTGGCCCGGCTACGTTGATGCCCTCTCCTCTCTGCTCATGGTGGTCATCTTCGTGCTGATGATCTTTATGGTGGTGCAATTTCTGCTCAGCGAGGTGATTACCGGGCAGGAGAGTGAACTGGCTTCTCTCCACAAAAAAATCAGCGAACTCACACGGGTGTTGGGCATTGAACAGGAGCAAAGTAGTGCTTTGACCGTTCAGGTTCAGCAACTGTCGGGGCTGGTGGAAAACTTGCAGACAGAACAACAGGATCTGATAGCAAAAAACACCACCTTGACAGAGCAGACAGTGTCAGACAAGGCAACTATCGAACGCCAACTGCTCTATATCGCCAGCTACCAGGAGGATATTGCCACGCTGCGGAAACTCCGCTCCGAACTGGAGGAGGAAGTTGGACAACTCGCCACCAAGCTGCAAGACCGGGAGAGTGAGATCGGCAGCCTGCGTGATCGTTCCAAGAAACTCGAGGCCAATTTCGCTGACCAACAAGAACGAACACTGCTGGCACAAAGTAAAGTCGAGAAACAGGATATCCGGATTCAGGCACTCAATGCTCTGGTCGGGCAGCAAAAAAAGGCACTCGAAAAAGAGCAGACTCTGGCCGCTAACCGGCACGCCGAAATGGCACTGCTCAACCAGCGCATTGCCAATCTACAGCAACAATTGCAGGAGATTAATCAAGCTCTCACCAGCGCCGACCGGAAGAGCAGCGACCAGGAGAAGACCATTAAAGATCTGGGTAAGCGGCTCAATATCGCCCTGGCTCGGGAGGTGAATCAACTGAAGCGCTACCGATCAGATTTTTTTGGTCGGCTTCAAGAGGTTCTCAGTGATGTACCGGCAGTTCAGATTGAGGGAGATCGTTTTATCTTCCAGGCAGAGCTGCTATTCGACTCCGGATCTGCAACGCTGCAAGCCGCAGGGGAAAAACATCTGGGCGAACTGGCAACTGCGCTGGCAGAGGTCGCCAACCAGATCCCTGAGGATATCAACTGGATTCTACGCATTGATGGCCACACCGATCGCAATCCCATTGTCGATAACACCCAATATCGCTCCAACTGGGAGCTATCCTCCGCCCGAGCTCTGGAAGTTGTCAGCTTCCTCGCCGCAAAAGGAATCCCGGAAAAACGCATGGCGGCCGCCGGTTTCAGCAAGTTTCATCCGCTTGATCCAGCAGATACGGCAGCGGCCTATCAGAAAAATCGCCGTATAGAGATCAAGCTGACGTCGCGTTAATCAATGTTGGGTCAAATCCCCCGCGACTTGCCGCATTGGTTGTATGAAATTCAGGAGCCAGGATGTAGAATCCAGAAGAGATCTTCCCAGGTTCTCCAGATTTTTCTCAGGATGGCGGGGATATGTCGGGTCGATCATGGCAAGATGATCCCTTACGAAGGGGGATATGAATATTATCTGCACGAGATCGGTCGTGACCATCGAGCAGCTTAACCGCGCTTTTGTCCGTTGTTTTTTCTATTCGATCTCAATCCGGTAGAACATATCGATTCCGCTTTCGATACCGAAGTTCGACTCAACTTCCCAGACTGGTGTGAGGTTGTAGCGAACTTTGACTTCGTTGGTGTTGCTGAACAGGGAATAGCCCAGGCTGATATAGAGGTCGGGGCTAAGGTACTTGCCGGTGGTGATGATGGATGAGTTGACGTCTCCATCACCGGAACTGATGTCGAAGGTGTCCAGTCCCAGCCGATTTTTCAGCTTTTCCTGCAGCATGATCGATTCTCCCTGTGACAGCAAGGTTCCGGCCGCAGTCATCAACAGGCTGGTCTGGGCACTATCGGCACCGACCGGCCGACCGATGACGATATAGGACAGAATGTCGGTATCGGCCATGACCGGTTCCGAGTACAGTTGTACGATCGGGGCCTTTGGTGTGCCGGAGACCTTGACCCCTGCTTGTACCTCACCCGTTTTTCGCAGTGCCAAAATATCAAGGGTCGGCTGATCAAGCGGACCACCGGTGAAAAAGAGGTTGCCGCGGCGGATGTCGAGACTGACGCCGTAACTGGAAAATTTCCCCTTGGCGATGCGGATTTCGCCGTTGCCTGCCAGCTCCTGCTCGGCGGTCGATAGCAGCTGCAGATCCCCTTCCAGTCGTGCATCTATCCCGGCTGTATTCAGCAACACCCGCTCGCCGAGGACTAACTTCAGGTCGATATCGTGTTGTAACTTTGGCCGACGTGTGGACGGAGCTTTTTCTCTGTCGACCACCTGCAGGTCCGGGCTGTTGACCGCTTGTGCGGTTTTCTGCTCGCCGCTGATCAGCACATCGGGAAATTCCAACTGCCCCCGTACCCTGATGTTCTCCAGGGTTCCGTCAATCGACAGGTCCGGGTTGGCATCAACCTGCAGCTCGGGAAGATTGATCAGTTGGAAATTCTCTCCTTTGAGTTGTAGTTGATAGGTGGCGGCACGCCAGTTTGGCAGGTCAATCTGACCGTTGCCGCTGAGTTTTCCCTTGCCGGAACTGAGCCGTAGTCTGGCAATTTCCACGCGGTCCCTGGCAAAATCTCCCTGCAATTCGATTTCATTCAACTGGACTCCGACAGACGGGAGAAATATCCCGGCGTCGAACAGGTGAAAATTCCCCAGTATTTCGGGTTGCTGCCAGGTGTTGGTCAGTTGCAGATCGAGCTTGAGCTGGCCGTGACTTTCCTGGACGCGCCCGGGGAACAGGATCGACAACAGTCCAAGTTCCTGCAGGCGGGTATGCAGGTTGATATCCACCGGCGCGATCTGGTCGAGTACCAGCGGCAGCCTTGCAGCCAGTGGTAAAGTGAAAGTCGTTTCAATGCTGCCATGTTCGCTCAGCTGCAAGTTCAGTTTTCCCTGCAGGTGATTCTGCCACTGCCAGCTCAGCTCTGCGGTTTTGATCTCTGCGCTGATAATATGGTCTTGTTCCTGCCAGTCAAGATGTCCTGCTTCGGTTCTCGCTTCCCCTGTAAGGTTGAGGGCCTCACCAGCTTGCCAGTTGCCGGAGGCACTCCAACCAAGGACTCCGTTGATGTTCAATTCCTCAGGTAGCCAGGGACGCAACATCTGCAGTGGAAAATCGTGGCCGGTCAACTGTAAATTTCCCTGTTGCAGCCAGCTGAAATCAGCTGCCTGGGCAGAGGTCAAAACCCCGTCCAGGTTGGCGCCATTGGCCAGTAATATTTGCAGAGAGCTGTGTAGACCCAGCTCATCCCAATCGATCACTATGTCACTGTTTGATAGCTTCAGGTTCAACTGTTGGTGCTGTAATTCTCCTGTAGCAGCAATTTGTCCATGAATCTGGTTGGATTGTCCTCGTTGCAGTTCAAGAGATCCATGACTCACTCCTGAAATCTGCCACTGGGCCATGAGGGGTCGGAAGAGGGATAGATCCAGATTCCGCCAGTTGAGCTTCGCGGCTCCGTGGTCAAGATCCTGACGATAGTGGCCCTGCAGCTGCAGTTCACTGCCGCTGTCGCTGCGCAGCAACAGCGGGTCGATGTTTATCAGATTTGTCGAAAAAACAACCGGTACGGCCTGGCATAAATACCAGTTGCCGATGTGAGCATCAGCCCACTGGAGGTTGGAGAGTTGGCCGCGCCACTGTTGTTCCATCCAGCCACCACTGAAACTGGCTGAAGCACTGCCTGGTTGCTGCGTCAGGTTCAGTGCTAGTCGATGGTTGTCGAGAGTTCCCTTTATGTCGAGCTCAATCTGTTCAATCTCCAGCCCCAGTTGGTGATTGTGCAGCCTTTGCCCGGCAAGTTGCAGCTGCCAAAGCCCTTCGGCATCTTCGGTTTTTGTCTGCAGATCGAGTTTGCCAAGATGCCACTTTTGGAAGACCAGTTGTTCTGCGTCGGCACTCAATTTGGCGGCAAGCTTCTGATCACGCCAGCGGAGCCAGCCGGTTCCTGAAAATTGTCCGGATGCTTCGGCTAATAGTTGTTCCAGGCGTTCGATCTGCCAGTTGAACGCCAGTCTTTCTTCGGGATTGCCGCTGGCCTGCAACAGCATGCCGTCGCCGTGTAGTTGTAGCTGTTCGACCTGCAGGGAATTATCTTGTAATTTGATTTGTGCTACGCCTGACAAGGGGTGATTATGCAGGGTAGAATCGTGAAATTGCAGTTTCAACTGACCCCGGGGTGGTTTTTGTGGACGACGATTAAGATCAGCCTGAAAATCCAGGTTCAGACGTCCGGCCAGTTGGGGGTGGATATTCTGCGGATCAATATTTCGGCCTGTCAGTTGCGTCTTCAGTTGCCAGCCTTCTTTCCAGCCGATCTGGGCCTGACCGGTTAGTAGGCCGTTCAGCCATTGGCCGTCCAGGCTGCTCAGGGTCAGTTGTTCTAAATTTCCGGAGAAATCCCCGGTCAAGCTGGCGTCGGTCAGGCCGGTGGCATGATTTTTCAGGTCGAACTGGCCGCTGTATGCTTCCAGATTTCCTTTGAACTGCACCGCACCGGAGAGTTGTACCGGCTGCCCGGTTTCTGCCTGCAGGTCAAGTTTGTTGAGTTGTAGCCGGCTGATCAGTGCAGGGTTGTCGCCGCTGAACTGTAAACTGCCGTTGGCGGTCATTTTCCCGGCACGATTGGGTCGGCTGAGCTGCAGTTGCTGGAACTGTAACCGTTCCGATGTTAATCCCAGCTCGGCAGACGCTGCCAGCAGCTTGTCCTCTGGCCCGGTGATGCCGAGTTTTGCCGGCCCATGCAGGATTTGGCCGGCGCTTCCTGGTTTCAGGTCGATATCGAGCCGTAGCTGCCGCCATGCAGCATTTGAATCAGGTGTGTCGATCTGGGCGACCAGTTTGAGTGAGGGGAGGTTCAATCGGCAACCGAAAGAACCGCTCACCTGCAGATCAGCGGTTTCAAGGATGAATTTTTTGGCTTCCAGCCTGCTGTCCTTCCAGCGCAGGTCGCTACGGAACAGTTCGATCTGCAATGGTTGCTGATCTTGCTGCTGCCAGCTGAAATTGTGCACTTCGAGGTTGCCAAGATCGACATGAAGCTGCTTCGCCAGCCAGGGTGTTTTTGGCCAGAAGAAAGGCTTGACCTCTTTTTTCTGTTGAGCTGTCGTCGATTTGACCTGCAGACCATCAATCTGCAGTTGAGAAGTTTCCAGAGTGAGTTGCAGCAGGCTGCTCAGCTGGTTGTGCATAGAAAAATGGGCGAGATGAAGCTGCATTCCCTTATGGCGCACTTCGATATTGTCGAGCTGTAGCGTTCCGCCGAGAGTCCCTTCGATCTCTCCGATGCTCAGTTCGGCGCCGGTCCAATCCGGTAGACGGGTCAGCAGCCAGCGGCTCCCCGTCGGGGAATAGAGCAGCCAGCTACCCGTACCTAACAGCAGCAGGGCCAACAAGCTGACAAGAATAATTGTGTACCACCAGATCCTTACCATCCGAATCCCACACTCAAATGGAGTCGATATTTATTTTCAGCTGTGCCGATCTGGCGAGCCAGATCGAGGCGTAACGGCCCGATCTGGGTATAGCGACTGACTCCGATTCCGGCACCCTGTTCAAGCTCATATTCGGAAAGTGAGTTGAAGGCATTACCTATATCATAGAAAATCGCAACCCCCCAATTCTGATTGAGGCGTTTTTCTAATTCGAGATTTGCGACCAGCAGATGTTTGCCGCCAACGACTTGCCCCTGATCATCGGTGGGGCCGAGTGACTGGTAGCTATAGCCTCGGACACTACGATCACCCCCGGCGAAAAAGCGCAGCGAGGCCGGCAACTCGTTAAACGGATCGTTGTGCCAGATTGTTCCTCCGCGCAATCGCAGCAGCAGGGAAAAGTGGTGGGGAAGGGGGTGCAGCGCGGTTACCTGCCCGGAAAGTTTCAGCAGGCTGGTATCGGAAAGCAACGCATCATGGCTGCCCTGCAATTTCAGTCCGGTCTGGATGCCACGAAGCGGCGTCAGTGGGTCATCGACCTGTCTCCAGTTCAAGCGGACGCCCGGCAGTAGCATTTGTGACCGGCTTGACTCGTCTCCAATTCGGGAGTGTTCCTGAGACAGGCGGACAAACAGCGAGCCGGTCAAACTTTTGCAAAACGATCGCTGGTATTCGACTTCGCTGAACAGCTCGCGGCTTAAATAACTATCGGTTTCTTCACGATCGACACCTATGTGCAGCAGGGTTTGACTGTCAAGGCGATCGCGGTTCGGGATAATGTAGGTGTTTAGCATCGATTGATTTGTTTCTGCCAAAACCAGTTCACCCTGCAGCTCATGGCCGCGCTGTAACAGGTTCAGGTTGCGATAGTGGAGTGATCCACGTGCACCGGTATCCGTTCCATAGCCGATGCCGGGACGCAACCGGTGGCGTGGGGCTGGCTGCAGGTCGATCTGCACCGGCACGACATCGAACTCTTTCTGATCGGTCAGCGGGGTAATGTCGCTGCTGCGGAACAGATCGGCATTGCGCAGGTTGAGCTGGGTTTGACCGAGCTTGTCGTGGGAAAAGTATTCCCCTTCACGGTAGCTGAGATAACGATTGAGAAAGCGTTCCGGGTAGCTGTCGCGACCGCTGTATGAAGTTTTACCGAAGCGATAGCGGATACCGCTGTCTAATTTCAGGATAATATCGACCTTACGCTTGCCACGATCGACCAGAATCTGGTGCTGCTGGAAGTGAGCATCAAGATAGCCCAGATTAACAGCCCTCTGCAGTAGAGCCGTTTTCCCTTCTTCGTAAAAATCCTGGCGCAGGATATCACTGACCTGCAGCGGAAATTCTGTGAGTTGCCGCCTGAGTTCCGGAAGGTCAGCACCAGAACCCGTCAGGTTGAGTTCGAGACTGGTCACTCGCAGTGGGTCGTTGGGGTTGATTTCAACATTGAGTTGATACTCACCTGTTTCGATCTCCTCAACCAGACTGCTGGTGTGAGAGTGGAAATATCCGTAGGGCTCGAGGATACTGCCGACCAGTTCCGGCAGTTGTTGCTGGTAGCGTTGAAGCCAGCGATGATTGATATTTTCCCCACTGGTCAGGGTAGAAGGGAGAACCAGGGCTGTCTCAAGGATTTTCTGCAGCTCACTGTCGACGCCACGAATATTTAAATATAGTGATTCGGCACCGGAGAAGACCGGCAACAAACAAAAGCAGAGGGTTATTAGCCAGAATTGAAACTTCATCGTATCGGGGACCCTGACATTTCACTGTCGCTATACGGGGGATGATTTTTAGGGCTTTCAGTCATGATTAAACCCAGGTACTTGCAGTGCACGGCGGTTTATGTTTCTTCTGCTTTCGAAGCAGTGATTTTCTCTACTACAGCGTGTTCAACCTTCGGCAGTAGTGGAACCCCAACCAGCGCTTTAAACAGCCGGAAAATTCCCCAGAGAAAGGCTATTGGCAGGATCACAGTGTTGAGCAGAAAGACCACCAGCAGATCAAGAAAGTTCTCGACCATCAGGGTGCTGCGTTGCTTCAGCCAGTTTTGAACCTGTTCGAAGTCAATAGCTTGTTCGGCTTGTTTGAGGCGCGAGGTGAACTGTTGCCACCAGCTTTCATCCTCCGATGTATCGGGAATGGCTTCGACCAGCTGCAGTTCGGCATTGGTTTCGGCGATGGAATGACTGGCAACGTCATGGCGGTCGGCGAGAAAATGCTCGTAGGTCGTTTGATTGAGGGTGGCAGTCAGCGGTACGGCGAAACGGACAACGATGGCGAGAAACAGCAGTCGCTTGCCAAAAGAGACAAGGTCAACGCGTAGCCAGCGGCCAAACCAGAGTCCAGCCAGCCACAATAAGAAGGCGAGGCAACCGAGCAGTTCAATCCCGAGCCAGGGGCTGATCTCGATCAGAAAGCGTTGCACCCCTAGAGATGCGAGTGCAACCAGCATCACCCAGGAGAAGCGTTCAACCATATCGTTGAGGGGATCGAGGACCTGACCCAGAGCCAGATTCAAACCGACTCCGGCAGGGGATACCGCCACTTCCGATTCCTGAATGACCGAGATCACCCCGTTGGTCACCCGGGCCAGGGCAAAACTGGCCAAGGCACGTGTCAGTGAATTTTCAACCTGTTCTGTTGCGGTCTGGTCAACTGTCTGGAGGAGTCGATTTTCAAAAACAGCTGTACGCAATGGTGACAGAACGATCACTATCAACAGAACGATCAGGATCAGGCTGGTTATGTTTTTACGACGATCATTAAACATATGTTAATCCAGAGACCCCAAGCTTGTTGGCCGATCTCTTTTGACCTGAAATTGTGGATTGAAATTCAGCTTGGAGACTAAGTCGCATGATTATGAAATTCCAAATTTTTGTAACGTCTCTGATGGTGCCTGGTCGAAGTGGGAAAATTCCATCGTGAAACTTCCTTGACCCTTGGTGGCACTGCGCAGTTCGGTCATATAACCGAACATCTCCAGTAACGGCACAGTTGCACGGATGAAGTCCTGCCCCGGACGTGAGGTGACTCCTTCGACCTGACCCCGCTTCTGATTCAAGCTGTTCATGACTTTTCCGGTGTAATCGGATGGAGCGATCAGCTCCAATGCCATGACCGGTTCCAGAAGGGTTGGGCTGCCATTTTTCAATACCTGAGTGATGGCCATGTTGATGGCTGCCGAAATACCAAGATCGGTTGTTTTGTTGCTGTGGTAGGGAGCTTCAACCAGGCTGAGTTGCACGTCTGTCAGCGGATATCCGGCTATTTGTCCGGATTGGCAGGCAGAGGTGAGTTTGGTCTTGATCAATTCGGCCAGTTCTGTAGGCCAATCCTGGAATAATTGCTCCGGTATGTCAATGCTGACACCACTTTTTCGCTCTGTTGGAGTGATTCTGATCTTGACTTCGCCATGATGGGTTTTTCCATCGATTTCCCGTTCGAAAACTTCCCGTTGTTCTGCTGCGCAACGAACCGTTTCACGGTAAACAACTTGAGGTCGACCCGTCTGTGTTTCCACCCGAAAGTCAGTTTTAAGGCGTTGAACGACAATTTCCAGATGCAGTTCCCCCATGCCGGTCAATAGCGTCTGTCCGGTTTCTGAATCTTCCTTGACTCTGAAAGTGGGGTCTTCCCACTGCAGTTTTTCCAATGCCAGCGGCAGCTTGTCCCGGTCATCGAGGGTCTTCGGTTCGACCGCCAGTGAAACGACCGGTTCTGGATATTCGAGCCCTGCCAGCTGTAATGGCAGATTGGGATCGCTGATGGTATCTCCCGTGAGAACGTTTTTCAGCCCGGTTGCAGTGACAATATCCCCGGCAATTGCCTGATTGATCCGTTCCCGTTTATGTGAATGCATGCGGAATAACCGGGCCACCTTTTCAAGGCCCTGGGTGCGGCTGTTGTAAACGGAATCTCCTGGTTTGAGGCTGCCGGAATAAATACGCAGGTAGCTCAATTTTCGACCTTCGTCGGCAAGCACCTTGAAGGCCAAAGCACAGAGGTCAGAACCGGGGTCAGTTGTTATTTCCCGTGTTTCCTGTGTATCAATCCGGGTTGCTGTTGACGGCGGTATATCGAGTGGCGAGGGGAGCAGGGTACAGATCATGTCAAGAAGGGGTTGAATCCCTTTGTTGCGAAGTGCCGATCCGAGGAGAACCGGATATATTTTACAATCGACAACCCCTTTACGCAGGGCTGGCAAAAGCCGATGTGCTTCGATTTGATTGCCGTCAAAAAAATCATGGAGGATGTCGTCATCGTAATCGGCGGCCGCTTCGATAATCTGTTCCCGTTGTTGTTGGACTGTTTCTTGTAACTCTTCCGGAATTTCAACGGTTTCCAGGGTTTGCCCGTGATCTTCGTCGCGGAAGAGAATCGCTTTTTCTTCGATCAGGTCGATGACACCAGTGAAATTTTCTTCAATACCTAGCGGCAGTTGTAATAGCACCGGTTTTGCAGCAAGCTTTTCGATCAATGCTTCCAGCACCTGCTGATAGTTGGCACCAATCCGATCCATTTTGTTGATCAGGCAGATACGGGGCACCTGATACCGGTCCGCTTGTCGCCAGACCGATTCGCTCTGAGGCTGAACCCCTTCAACGGCACTGAAGATGGCAACGGCCCCGTCCAACGCCCGCAGGGAGCGTTCAACCTCAATAGTGAAATCGATATGACCGGGGGTGTCGATCAGGTTGAAAGTATAGTCTTTCCAGTGGCAGTTGGTTGCTGTCGCAGTAATGGTGATGCCGCGATCCTGCTCTTGTTCCATCCAGTCCATCACGGCCAGTCCATCATGGACTTCACCCATTTTGTGGATTTCTCCAGCATAGAACAGGATTCGCTCTGATACCGTGGTTTTCCCGGCATCAATATGGGAGATAATGCCGAAATTACGAATCTGTTTAAGGTCTGGTTGTGTCATAGAATTATCCTTTAGAGCTGCAGTGTTTCTGATCTGAGCTGTTGCAGAAGTTCTGGCTCAAGGTGGTTCAGGGTGAAATATTCCCGTTCCAGATCCTCGATATAAAAGTGGTCAAGACCACTGTTGGCCAAAAAATCGTTACGCAAATCAATATCATTGTTAGCGATAATCTGTGGAAGCAGCTGGCGTAGATAAAGTGCTTCTTTTTTGATGTCGTGAATGACTATCTGAAAGAGTGCCGGGTCAAGGGGGGTGCCAATAATGCCACGTGCCAGCAGTTCGTCATTTAATTCATTGCACAATTCATTTTGTTCCGATTTGGTATTATAGCGTGAATAACGGGTCCGAATGCGGTTTTTTGCATGGCTCAGGACAATATTGTAAAGTTTCTCTTCGCCATCGATCATTTTCAGCTCAGCAGTTAATCTCTTCGTGCTGGAAACGCCGACAGCAATTTCTGTCAGCCCTTTTTTGAGACACAAGAGTTTCTGTCGCCCAAACCGTCCCAGGTAGTGATTGACGATAATATCTTCAAAGAACAGCTTGTCAAACAGCCCTTTCACTAATTTGCTGAATTCTTGCCGGCTATCCAACAGGCTTTGCAGCAGATCTTCTGTGGGGCGATAACTTTCCATGAAGGCAATTTTGCTGATATTGGTTGAGGTGCTGTCGTAGCGGTCAAAAAATGTGATGATATAGGAGAAATCTTCCAGTAATGAGAGTGGAGCTCCTTCACGAATTTGTTCATCGAATAACTGCCCGGTTTCCAGCAGGAGCTTTTCAAAGCTGTGATCGTGATTGCGGCGGGCATGTTGTTTGGCGAAGAGCAACTGGATCATATCTCTTCTGCCAATTCCTTTACGCAACAGCAGGTCATGCAGGATATCTCTTGCGATTGCTGTGTATTCAGGCTCATGGACGATGCTGCGGACTTCAGCTTTTAATTTGTCATCGAGTGCTGACAAGAGGGCCGGAGGAATTTCATTACGCAGTGCCAGGGTTTTAAGTCGTGTCAACCGGGCATGTTGCTGCCGGTCGATATCACCTTGTTGATAACACTCGATCAGCACCTTTTTGTAATCGTCAATAATTCGGTAGTTGTCACGATGTCGATACATGACGTCGATACACACCCGTTCCCGCTGGTAGGGGTCGAGCCCCAGATTGTCTGCAAGGCTCTGCAGGGCCGCCCGGGTGTTTTTTGAGATTGAGCGATCCCGATAATAGAGAGTCTGAAACTCTTGCTGAAAATGACCGTGATTGGTGTTGGATAGTCGTACCAGGTAGATAGTGCAGTGTTCCGGCAGTTGAGAGAGTAACGATTCTGCCAGTCGGGAATCATCTTGTCGATTGAGGTTGGCTGTCCGTTTCAGGGTTTTCCCGAGATAGCGAAGGATCTGCTCCTGACGGAGGCGATGGGTATGATCTTCGAGCCCATTGATAAAAAAGAAATAATTATCAACAGCATGGCCTTTGAGGAACACATCCTCATAACTTTGCTCGGTGTGGCTCTGCCCGCTGATTTCCAGTTGGCCGGATTGATTATAGCCAGCTCCAATGAGCATCAGGCGGTTGAAAATTCCATCCTTGCTCAGGTCTGAAATAGGCTGATCCACACCAAACATATATTCACAAAAGGTCCCACCTGTTCCTGTCTGGCGTAAACCTGTGGGGCTGAGGATCAACTCACTTCCCGGAGCAAAAAAACGCAGGTGCTGATCGGTGACCTGGAAAAAATGGTGATGAGCTGTTCTACAACCGGCAGCGGTGGCAAAGTACTCAATCTTGTCATTTATTTTGCCGTGCAGGCGTAATTCTGTGTTCATATCGTTATTTCACTTTTGCAGCATTGATATGAAAGTTGAACTGTTGACTATCGTGAGCCAGATTGATCCCGTCAGGAAGTTCCGGGTCATGAACGGGATGATCAACCTCATGGCTGAGGTGGGTGAGAAGGGTTTGTTTTGCCCCGATTTTTTGTGCCATTTTAATGGCTTGTGGAATGTTGAAATGGGTATTATGCGGGGTAAAGCGCAGCCCATCTAAAACCAATAGCTCCAAATCATGCAGAAGCATCAGGGATGTTGGCGGAATGGCATTGCAATCGGTCAGATAGGCAAAAGGTCCGCAACGATAGCCGAATGTTTCCATTTTTCCGTGCCGCATCGGGATTGGAATGATCTCCAGGCCGAATAATTCGATCGGTTTGTCAATTGGATGGAGTTCCAGGCGTGGAATGTAGCTGACGGGTTCCGATTTATCAAAAATATAGCTAAAGCTGTTTCTGATTGTCGCTAAGGTTTGCTCTGAACCGTAGAGTGGAATCGGCTGCTTTGAACGCAGATTGAATCCTCGTAGATCATCAATACCATGAAGGTGATCAGCGTGGCTGTGAGTGTAGAAGGCGGCATCTATCCGGCGGATATCCTCACGCAACGCTTGTTGTCGCAGGTCGGTTGAGGTATCGATCAGAATGTTGTATTTTCCATAACTGAGCAGTGCGCTGCAGCGCGTACGTTGGTTGTGGGGATGATCAGAAAGGCAGACCGCACAGCGGCAGCCAAGCACCGGGATGCCGGTGCTTGTTCCAGAACCGAGAATAGTTATTTTAAGGGTATCTGCCTGCATTCTGAATGTGTCCGGAAGATAAAAGGTTGTATTTAGATTGCTAAACTACCATTTTAATTCAGTTGCAGACAACAATTGTTTAATCTGAGTCGGTGGGTAAAGGGTTGCCATGACAGACAAGAAGCAACCTGAAATCAACAAGCTCTGCTCCCGCTGTGTCCGGCAATGTAAGCAGCTGGATAGTATTGTTATGCTCAATTGCCCGCGATTTCAGCCCCGCCCGTTTAAATCGGAAACGCTGAAATTTGAGCAGCTGGATTTGTTTGATAAAGGGTAAAGTGTTGCTGTTTGCGAAAGTTGAATGTCTGTCACCATTTTGAGGACGATTCGGGGTCAATCAATCTGGTCAAGAAATGCTTTAAGCAAAGGAATATACTTTTCCGGTTCAACCAAAAAGGAATCGTGTCCATAGTCGGAGTCGATTAAATGGTAGTCGGCAGTTTTATTCAAGCGTTGCAGTTCGGTGACCAGCTCTTCGGCTTGCTGGGGAGGGTAGAGCCAGTCGGAGCTGAATGAAAACCAGAGTGATGGACAGTTGATCCGTTCCAGAGCTTCACTGAGAGAATCGAAACCCCAGGTCACATCATACAGATCCAGGGCTTTGGCCAGATAGAGGAATGAGTTGGGGTCAAACTGATCGACAAAATTCTTGCCGTTGTAATCGAGATAGCGTTCAATTTCAAACTTGCCGAAAAAATCGAATATCCCGTCCCGCACCGAAAAACGCCGTTCAAATTTTAACTGCATCGAGACATCTGATAAAAAAGAGATATGGCCCACAGCTCGTGCCAGGGCGAGTCCATCAGCAGGGGGGTGTTCGGGCTTGTAATTGCCTTTCTTCCATAGTGGATCATTAAATATCGCTTGTCGTGCCAGTGAATTCAATGAAATCGCCATGGGGGAAGTGCATCCCGTTCCGGCAATGGGGACGATGGAGCGGACCCTGTCTGGAAAATGGATCGCCCATTCGATTGCCTGCATCGCCCCCATGGAGCCACCAACATTTGAAAGGAGTGACTTGATGCCAAGATGGTCAAGCAGCAATTTTTGTGCGCGAACCATATCGCGAACCATCAGAACCGGAAAGCTGAGGCGATAGGGTCGTTGAGTGCGGGGATTAATACTGGTTGGGCCAGTTGAGCCGTGACATGAGCCAATAGTGTTGCTGCAGATAATGAAATAACGATCGGTATCGAGAACTTTTCCCGGACCGATCATATTGTCCCACCAGCCGGGCTTGCGATCTTCGTCTGAATGACGCCCGGCAGCATGAGCATTTCCGGTCCAGGCGTGGCTGACCATAATTGCGTTGGAAGCATCCTGGTTCAGTTCGCCGTAAGTTTCATAAGCCAGGGTGAGGGGGCCAAGCAAGCGACCACTTTCAAGCCGGAGTTCGAGGTCAAAATCTACATATTTGGTCGTCACAATACCGATACTGTTGTCCAAGTCACATCCCCTGTTGTCAGTGCCAATCAAAAAGGCCCTTTCCCATTTTCAGGAAAGGGCCTTTTTGATACCATGGCTAACCGTATCTCGGGCACCGTCCCCATCTGTCCCTGAGTTGATATGTCAGCAGGGCAGGAATTGGCACCGACCTTTTCCTTTTTACAACAAGGAATGTCGGTTGCCGTGGCTTCAAAGGGCCTTCTCCCTCCACCACTCTGGATAAAGACGTTGATCTTTTTCGTTTGCTGAGTGTGACTCTAGCTTACCCCCATGAGGTTTGTCAATTCTCGCACAAGTCTGATTGGTATTTACTTCTCACGAATCTCAAGTGGGTTAAATTTCTTGCGGCTTGCTGCGTAGAATCCAGATTCAAGGGTGGCAGAGGCTCCCCGAAGAAAACTTTAAGCAGAATTAATTTGACGGACATTTGACGGGGCTTAATTGCGTAGTAAAATAGATATGAACCTGTTCCTTTACAGAAGGCTGTGGCAGCCTTCTGTTTTACCCTGGACGTCCTAATCCCTCCTGGACTCCAGGGTTTTTTTATGACTGCCAGAAATTGAAAGAGGTCTGAGAACGTTCGAACTTTTTTAACTTGTTCGGTTGTATCTGTTCAGCAATGCCTTGAGGCACCCATTCCAAGGGCCACTTTGCGCCGTCCATGGCCGTTCGACTGTCGCCGTCCGTGGCGACAGTCGAACGGCCATGGGTACCACAAGCCCCTATCAGTAGTGGTGGTGAATAGTTACGTTCGGTTTTTTAAAAAATCTAACTTCTCTTTTTCTCTGCGAACCAGATCGGCAATACTGTAGCGTTTCAGGACTTCGGCCATTTCACGCTGGGCGTCGTGCCAGACTTCATGAGCCGAACAGTAGCCATCACGGTGGCATGCCGAAGTATCAACAAGGCAGTGGTTTAATTTCAACTGACCCTCTTCTGCCTGCAAAACGTCGAGCATATTGATTTCACCCGGATCTTTGGCCAGCAGGAAACCACCACCGACGCCACGCTGTGAGCTGACAATTCCTGCTTTGATCAGTGGCTGAAGGATTTTTGTTAAAAATGCCGGGGTGACCTCCTGAGTACGGCAGATATCTTTTTTTAACACAATGTCATTCTTGGGCTGTTGAGCTAAATAAATGACTGTTCTTACCGCGTACTCAGTTGCTCGTGTAATAACCACTTCTGACCTCCTAAATATAACTTTTATAGTGATGAATACACTGAAGCTGAATGGTTGTCAATGCCATCTTTGTCGTTATTGAATCATTGCGACACTTGACAGCTGGTTATCCCAGCTGCATCATCAATTCCTATGGGTAGGTTAAACTCTAATCAATTGCTTGAGCCGGTCATTGGCCGCTTCGCTCCCAGTCCGACTGGCCCCCTCCATTTTGGAACCCTTCTGGCGGCACTCGGGAGCTACCTGTTGGCCAAATGTTCTGGTGGCTGCTGGCTGCTTCGGGTTGAGGATCTTGACCCCCCGCGGGTTATCCCCGGTTCCGCAGATGCCATCCTGACTCTGCTGGAGCAATTAGGTTTTGAGTGGGATGGTGATGTTGTTTATCAAAGTGATCGATATGAACGTTATCGGCAAATATTAGAGCAGTTGCGCGGGCAGGGGCGGGTTTTTGATTGTAATTGTACCCGGCGCGAAATTCTGGCCAGCGCTCCACATCCCGGAGAGGAAGGGCCTGTCTACCCGGGAACATGCAGAAGCGGGGTTCGCGGTAGTCGTTCAGAACGTGCGGTCAGGTTGCGTGTTCCTGATGACGTTATTGGTTATTGTGATAGAGTTTATGGGCAGCAGCAGCAAAATCTGGAAAAGGAAGTTGGAGATTTTGTCCTGCACCGAGTTGATGGTTTGTTTGCCTACCAGCTGGCCGTGGTTGTTGATGATATCGATGCTGGGGTTACGCAGGTTGTCCGTGGTGCCGATTTACTTTCATCAACGCCTCGGCAGATTTACCTTTATCAGTGTCTCGGTATGATTGCTCCAGACTATTTTCACCTGCCACTGGCTTTTGGCCATAATGGCAAAAAACTGAGCAAGCGACATGGGGATATCGGTCTGGTGTCTGTAGACAATGGTTCGAATATGCTCTGGTGGGCACTGGAGTTTCTCGGGCAATCTCCGCCACCGGAATTATTTGATTCTCCACCGGGTGAGTTGCTATGCTGGGGGCTGGAAAATTTTCAATCCGCAACGATTCCGACACAGGATCGCCAAGTTGAATTTCGCCCGTCTATTCTGTTAGTTTGACAGTTCGATAGTTCGATTACTTAAAATCCGATGAGTGAGTACAGGAGCTTCTGGAGGTTCAAAATGAAAAAATGGTTGTTCTGTGGTTTGATCCTTATTTTTCTGGCAGGTTGTGGCAGTGGAAAGTTTCAGGTTCCAAAGCAGGAATATCAAACCCGGGTTCAAGTCCTGGGCGTTCTGCCTTTGCTGGTTGATGAAAACAGTTCGCTGAATTATCCGCAAAGAGATATTTTGTTCGATATGTTGACCCGTTCAGCTGCCGGCAAGCATAATTTTCTGGCGGAACAGCTGAAAAAGAAAAAAGGTTATTTTGATGTACGCTCACTGTCATCCAACCCGCAACTGACAGCCCTTTCACTTCTGGGAGCAGGCAGCTCTCATGATAAATGGGGCTGGCCACAAGGTTACGCCCTTGACGCTGCAACTGTTGCTGAGATAGCACGTCAGAATGTCCTTGATGCGGTCCTTGTGGTGGTGTTTTCCGGAGAGCAGATTGAAGAAACCCGGCGCTCAAGGACCATGCTTGAAACTCTGAGAGCACGCTATAGCGATATTCGGGCAACCGCGTATGTTGTTGATCGAAATGGGCAGGTCCTGTGGCAGTTGGCTGGAGATGAGAGTTTTCAGGCGATGATTTTGCAATATGCCGACTTTGACGAAGCATATTATAATCGTACCGATTTTGTCCGAGTCAAAGACATTAACCTGTCGGGGCTGGAACCGATCCTTGATGAAACGTCCGATAAGGACGGGGAGATGCATCTGCCAGAGATGTATGAAGATCTATTTGCCGAAATTGTGTCTGGAATCAGCCCCAGTTTGCTCGATTCTTTACCCTAAATGAGGGGCATTGAAAATTTTATTTGCGCTTCTAGTTGACATGGAGAGATAAAGCGGGTAAAAGCGACTGTACTAAAGGTGCAAATGTGCCTACCCGCTCATTTTCCTGCTGACGCAGGTTGGATAAATATAATTCCTCACTATTAAACTCTGATAAAGCCATTCATCATATAACGACTACCAGAAAAAGAGCTTTAAGTTAGCTATAGATATTATGCCTGCCTCGATTTTGATCCATTGCTGATGGATTACAACGATTCGTTTCCATATGGGAAGCCAGGGAGAGTCATTAACAACACTCCTGTTTTGTCTGCATGTAGGGAGCCTGCTGAGGGTTTTGTATGTGCCTTTAACTCCTGGGTTGGAGAACCTTTATGAATCTGAAAGACCTCAAAAAAACAAAAATGTCTGACCTCATTGAATTGGGCAAAAAACTGAAACTCGATGAGATTGGTGGAATGCGCCGTCAGAACCTGATCTTTTCGATTCTTAAGGCGACCGCCGCACAAAAGAAAGCGATTTATGGAGAAGGGGTCCTGGAAATTTTACCAGATGGTTTTGGGTTTATGCGGGCACCGGATGCCAACTATCTGCCAGGGCCGGATGATATCTATATCTCGCCATCCCAGATTCGCCGTTTTTCTTTGCGCACTGGAGATACTGTCGCAGGGCAAATCAGGCCACCCAAAGAGGGCGAGCGTTATTTTGCCCTGTTAAAGGTTTCCGAGGTTAACTTTGAAGACCCGGCGAAAATGCGGGAAAAGACGTTTTTTGACAATTTAACACCGCTGTTTCCGGATGAGCGCCTCAACCTGGAGACAACTCCGGACAATCAAGCGACTCGGGTTATTGATCTGGCGGCTCCGATTGGCAAAGGGCAGCGTGGTATTATTGTCGCGCCACCACGAACCGGTAAAACGGTTCTGCTGCAGAATATTGCTAATGCTATCTCGACAAACCATCCGGAAGTCTATCTGATCGTTCTCTTGATTGACGAACGTCCCGAAGAAGTGACCGATATGTTGCGGAACGTCGATGGTGAGGTTATTTCCTCAACCTTTGATGAGCCGGCAAGCCGCCATGTCCAGGTCGCTGAAATGGTCATCGAAAAAGCTCGTCGTCTGGTGGAGCATAAACGCGATGTGGTCGTGCTGCTCGATTCCCTGACTCGACTTGCCCGTGCTTACAATACAATTATCCCTTCCAGCGGTAAGATTCTCTCGGGTGGTGTCGATGCCCATGCTTTGCACAAGCCAAAACGTTTCTTCGGTGCAGCGCGAAATGTTGAAGAGGGGGGCAGTTTGTCAATTATTGCGACGGCACTGATCGATACCGGTAGCAAAATGGATGAGGTTATCTTTGAGGAATTCAAAGGGACAGGCAACATGGAGCTCCATCTCGATCGCCGTCTGGCAGATAAGCGGACTTTCCCGGCGATGGATATAAATCGTTCCGGAACCCGGAAAGAGGATCTTCTTCTTGACACCGCTCAACTGCAACGTATCTGGTTGTTACGTCGGGTTCTCTCTTCAATGAATACGGTTGACAGTATGGAATTCCTGCTCGAAAAAATGGCTGAATCGGAGACGAATCAGGAGTTTCTGGATTCGATGAACCAGTAGTGGCGTCGCAAAAAAATCGATCTGCGGTGTTACAGCCCTTTTTGCTTGGCCATTGTCAGCCAGGCAATTGTAATTTGTAGAATAATTTTACTTGCTCAAAACAGGCAGAAGTGCTATTTAGCTGGTTTGTTTAAGCAAATACTATAGGCCTGTACAGAAGCCAGGCCGCTAAGGAGAGTAAGAAAATGAAAGAAGGTATTCATCCCAAGTATGAAGCATGTTCCGTTCGTTGCGATTGCGGTAACACTTTTGAGACGCGCTCAACTCTGGGCAAAGAGATTCACACCGAAATTTGTTCCGCGTGCCATCCATTTTATACGGGTAAGCAGAAGCTGATTGATACCGCTGGCCGGGTCGAGCGCTTCCGCAAAAAGTACGCCCAGAAATAATCGGGTAGAATTGGATAAAGCGGCCCGATGGGCCGCTTTTTTTTTGGTTATTTTCCGCAAGACTCCTTTTATTGCGAGACCGCTATGTTTACTAATCTGGAAGATGTTGTCGATCGTTTTCGTGAAGTTGAGGGGCTGCTCTCTGATCCTGCGATTGTTTCTGATCAGAAACGTTACCGTGAACTTGCCAAAGAGCATGCGGATTTAACTGAGGTGGTATCGGTTTACGGCCAATACAGACAAGTGTGCAATGAGGTTGAGGGAAACCGGGAGCTGCTTCAGGATAATGATCCCGATATGAGGGAGTTGGCCAAAGCGGAGCTTCCAGAACTGGAGAAGCAGCAGACCGAGATGGAAGAGCAGCTACGACTGCTGTTAATCCCCAAAGATCCAAACGACGAAAAAAATATTATCCTGGAAATCCGTGCCGGGACGGGCGGTGATGAAGCGGCTTTGTTCGCTGCCGATTTATTTCGTATGTATAGCCGCTATGCTGAGCAAAACCGCTGGGAGGTCGAGATAATGAATGCCTCGGAGACTCCCGGAGGGGGCTTTAAGGAAATTATTGCCCTGATCAGTGGTGAACGGGTTTATTCTCGCCTTAAGTTCGAAAGTGGAACCCACCGGGTGCAGCGGGTCCCCGATACCGAAACTCAAGGGCGTATTCATACCTCCGCGTGCACAGTGGCCGTTCTCCCCGAAGTTGAGGATGTTGATATTGACATAAATCCTGCCGATCTGCGTATTGATCTCTATCGTGCGTCCGGAGCCGGTGGCCAGCACGTCAATAAAACCGAATCGGCGGTTCGCTTGACCCACCTCCCGACCGGAGTTGTGGTCTCATGTCAGGATGGCAAGTCACAGCATAAAAACAAGGCACAAGCACTTAAGGTTCTCAAATCACGAATCTATGATCAGATGCTGGCTGATCAGCAGGCGGAAATGGCGGCTGATCGTAAAGATCAGGTTGGCAGTGGTGACCGCAGTGAGCGGATTCGCACCTATAATTATCCCCAGGGGCGCTGCACAGATCACCGTATCGGCCTGACCCTCTATAAGCTCGATGCGATCATGCAGGGGGATGTCGACGAAGTTATTGAGGCTCTGATTACCGATCAACAGGCTGCCCAGATGAGCCAACAGGAAGGTTAGTTTTTGAGCGATAGATGGACTCTGCTGCAGCTTCTTCGTTGGATGACCGATTATTTTACCGAGAAAGGTATCGATAATCCGCGTCTGGATGCTGAGCTGCTGCTTGTGCATACCCTGAATCTGGATCGGGTCGGACTGTACCTCAATTATGATCGACCCCTTGTTGCTGCTGAGCTTGACACCATCCGACCGCTGCTCAAGCGCCGCGGGCAGCGGGAACCGTTACAGTACCTGCTGGGGGTCACTGAATTCTGGTCGCTCGAATTCAACGTCACTCCCGCTGTTCTGATTCCGCGTGCTGATAGCGAAATTCTTGTGGAAGAGGCACTCGCACGAGCTGATTCAAGCGGAGCATTGTTGGATGTTGGTACGGGCAGCGGAGCTATTGTGATCAGTCTGGCGAGTGAATTGTCGAACTGGCAGCTGACCGGGTTCGATATCTCTCCTGCCGCGCTCGAAATTGCGCAGCAAAATATCGACAAAAATCGGGTGGCGGAGAAGGTTCAATTGGTTCAGGGAGACCTTGCTGAATTGCCCACACAACAGTATGATCTGATCGTTTCCAATCCCCCTTATATCGACCGGCAGGAATGGGACGGGTTAATGCCCGAGGTGCGTTGCTTTGAGCCGCAGCTGGCTCTGTTGGCAGAAAATGGTGGTCTGAAGTGTTATCAGCAGCTTGCAGAGCAGGCAGGGCATCGATTGAAAACGCATGGTTGGCTGCTGGTCGAAATTGGCTACGAACAGGCTGATGCCGTTAAGGCATTGTTTTCAAACGCCGGCCTTAAAAATATATTCGTACGAGAAGATTATTCCGGTCATCCACGTGTGGTTGGTGGCCAGGCATAAATGGTGGCAGTGCAAAAAAATGCCTCACTGGCGGTGCAGGTATTCAACCCTCTTATTCGTTTTTACGAGATCAGCATATAAATAGAAAGCAGGATTTTTTTGGAAAAGATCGTGATTAAGGGTGGTACACCACTCAATGGAACCGTTCAAGTCAGTGGTGCAAAAAATTCGGCACTTCCTTTGCTCTTTGCGACTTTGCTGGCCGACGGCGAGAGTAAAATCTGCAATGTCCCCGCTTTGCGCGATATCAATACAGCCGTAAAGCTGTTGCGGGAACTTGGAGCAGAGGTTGCTTCGCAAGACGGCCGTTATCGCATCAATACAAAAAAGATTCAAAGTATCCAGGCCCCCTATGATCTGGTGAAAACAATGCGGGCTTCGGTACTGGTCCTCGGTCCGCTGTTGGCTCGTTTTGGACAAGCCCGGGTGAGTTTGCCCGGGGGGTGTGCTATTGGCGCTCGCCCGATTAATCTGCATTTGAAGGGGCTGGAAGCCCTTGGTGCCCGTATCCATATTGATCATGGTTATATTGAGGCGACGGCAGATAAATTGCGGGGAGCCAAAATTTCATTTGATCTGCCTACAGTGGGTGGAACTGAAAATCTCCTCATGGCAGCGGCTTTGGCCGAGGGTGAGACGGTTTTGGAAAATGCCGCCCGTGAGCCTGAAATCGTACAACTCGCAGATGCTCTGAACAGTATGGGCGCCCGAATTGAAGGAGCCGGGACAGCAATTATCCATATTCAAGGTGTTTCAAGACTGAACCCGCTTGAGTGTCAGGTGATTCCCGACCGAATTGAAGCTGGGACATTTATGATTGCCGCAGCGATCACCGGAGGTCATGTTCTGGTGCGCGGTGCGGTCAGGGAAGATCAGCAAGCCTTGATCAGCAAACTGATTGAGGCGGGGGCCGATATTCAACCGGAAGCCGATGGCTTGAGGGTTATCGGACCAAAAAACGTCACTTCGGTTGATATCCGTACCAGTGTGTTTCCCGGTTTCCCCACCGATATGCAGGCCCAGTTCATGGCCTTGATGACGGTAGCGGGGGGGACGAGTCGAATCTCGGAGACAGTTTTTGAAAATCGCTTTATGCATGTCTGTGAATTACAGCGGATGGGTGCCGATATCCAGATTGATGGCCACAGTGCGATTATTCGTGGCACCGATCAAATGACTGGAGCTCCAGTGATGGCAACCGATCTGAGAGCCAGTGCCTCTTTGATTCTGGCCGGGTTGGCGTCAGAAAATACCACAGAGGTTGCCCGGATTTACCACCTGGATCGTGGTTATGAAAAAATCGAAGAAAAACTTGCTGCGCTGGGTGCTGATATCTGGCGTGAACAGGAGTAAAGCATGAGTGAATGGATCACTTTCGCCCTGCCGAAGGGGCGGATTATGCAGGATTCGATGGAGCTGTTTTCTCAAATCGGTATTACATGTCCGGAGATGAACGAAAAAAGCCGTAAACTGGTCTTTGAGAATGCGGAGCACAAATTTCGATTTATGGCGGTGCGTGCGACCGATGTACCAACTTATGTCGAATACGGTTGCGCTGATCTGGGTGTGGTCGGGAAGGATACTCTTCTGGAACAGGAGAAGAATTTTTACGAGCCCCTCGATCTGAAGTTTGGTTATTGCCGACTGGTGGTTGCAGAACCAAAGTCCTTGCAAAAAACAGATGATCCTTTGAATTGGTCTAATATCCGGGTTGCAACCAAATACCCGAATATTACGGAACGTTATTTTGCTGCCAAAGGGGTACAGGTTGAACTGATCAAGCTTTATGGTTCTATCGAGTTGGCACCACTGGTAGGTTTGTCAGAGCGGATTGTCGATCTGGTTTCCACTGGCGGGACGCTCAAGGCCAACAATATGGTTGAGGTTGAAACCATTGCCGAAGTGACCAGTCGCCTGATTGTCAATCGCGCCAGTTTGAAAACCAAGCACGAGCGCATCAGCAAAATAATTGACGAGCTGGAAAAGGTGATTGGTGACGAAGTCAAAATATCTCAATGAAGCAGGTGCGAGGAGAAAGGTGCAAGGGGTCAGGTACAAGATATGGTCATGTCTTGATTCTTTAACCTTGAACCTTCATCCTGATAAGGAATAAATTAAATGCGAATATTCAAATTCAGTGATCCCGATTTCGCCGGTCAGTTTCAGCAGATTGAGCAGCGGGCTGATGAAGTTCCCGGTGATATTGAGGAGACGGTCAAGGCGATTATTGCCGATGTGCGGCAGCGCGGTGATGTGGCACTGTTCGAGTTGAGTTCCAGATTTGACCGGATCGATCTGTCCGCCGAAAATATCGAAGTCAGTGAGGCTGAAATTGATTCGGCCATGGCTGTTGTCAGTGCTGAATCTTTAGCTGCGTTGCAGCTCGCCGCCGAGCGAATCGCTAAGTACCACGCCAAGCAGAAACAAGAAACCTGGCTGTCGACCGATGAAGATGATGTTCTTCTTGGGCAGATGGTGCGTCCACTTGATCGCGTTGGTATCTATGTTCCGGGAGGCAAGGCCGCCTATCCATCATCGGTGCTGATGAATGCCGTCCCTGCAAAAGTTGCCGGAGTTGCCGAGGTGGTCATGGTGGTGCCGATGCCGGGTGGTGAGGTGAATCCTCACGTACTGGCTGCGGCGAAAATTGCCGGAGTCGACCGGATTTTTAAACTCGGTGGTGCTCAGGCGGTCGCGGCTCTTGCCTACGGAACCGAATCGGTCCCACGGGTTGATAAAATCACCGGGCCGGGAAATATCTATGTAGCAACGGCAAAACAGCTGGTGTTCGGCCAGGTTGATATCGATATGATTGCCGGGCCAAGTGAGATTCTGGTGATCAACGATGGCAGCGGTACGGCAGCTCACATCGCCGCTGATCTACTCTCTCAGGCTGAGCATGATGAGTTGGCTTCGGCAGTCCTGGTTACCAGTTCCGAGCAGATGGCGATTGCCGTAGCGGAGGAAGTGGAAAAACAACTGCGACAGCTCAGCCGTGAAACCATTGCACGACGTTCAATTGAAGATTTTGGTGCAATAATTATTGCGGAGAACCTTGATGAAGCGATTGAATTTTCCAACCGCATTGCTCCTGAACACCTTGAACTGGCAGTTGACAAACCATTTGAAATTCTTGCAGCAATCCGGCATGCCGGAGCGATTTTTATGGGGCATCATACCCCGGAAGCAGCTGGAGATTATCTGGCTGGCCCCAATCATACCTTGCCGACTGGTGGCACAGCACGCTTCTTTTCGCCGTTATCGCTGGATGATTTTGTCAAAAAATCGAGCATCCTTTCGTTCTCGGAAGGTGGCTTGCAGCGGTTGGGCAAAGAGATTGTTCATATCGCCGAGCTGGAAGGTTTAGAGGTACACGCTAAATCAGTATCAATCCGGTTGGGAAAATAGCGAATTTGTAGGGGCGCTGCTTGCCGCGCCCCTACGATGTATTTGGAGGTCTTATGACTCGTACTGCAGAAATCAAACGAGAAACTAAAGAAACCAATATCAGTATTGAACTTAATCTTGATGGTTCAGGACAACATCATATTGAAAGCCCGGTTCCGTTTTTCAACCATATGCTCTCAGCTGTGGCCAGACATGGTTTTTTTGATCTGACGGTCAAGGCGACGGGTGATACCGAAATTGATGCCCATCATACGGTTGAAGATCTTGGTATTGTTCTGGGTGAGGTGTTTAAAAAAGCGTTGGGAGATAAGGCCGGGGTGAAACGTTTTGGACGGTCTACCATGCCGATGCACGAAGCTCTGGCTTCGGTCATCATCGATTTTTCCGGTCGGCCATTTCTGGTATTCAATGTTGATTTGCCCAAGGCGAAAGTTGGCGAGTTTGACACCGAACTGGTGGAAGAATTTTTCGTTGCTTTTTGTAACCACTCTGGTGCGAATATCCACATCAATCTGGCTTATGGTGACAATCTCCATCACATTATTGAGGGAATCTTCAAGGCTTTCGGTCGGGCGTTGGATGAGGCCACCGGACTCGATCCCCGGATCCAGGGGGTATTGTCGACTAAAGGTAAGCTGGAATAGTTTTTGAGGGGGATAGTCCTTCAGTTTGACTTGGGGCGATTTTAACTAAACCACCTCAAAAGGCGACTCAAACAGGCCGAGATGCAAGGCATTGTGAAAGCCTGAGTCCTGAAGCGTAGATTTCTACGTTGAAGGGCGAAGGGTGAACATAACGCAGCAGATTGGTCTTTTTCAGTCGCCGGAGCAAATGAGATATGATCAATATTATTGACTACGAGATGGGTAACCTGCGCAGTGTTGAGAAGGCGTTTGAGAGCCTTGGTTTCGACGTGCGCATCAGTGCAGATCCAAATGATATAACAACAGCGGATAAGGTCGTATTGCCGGGAGTCGGGGCTTTCCGCGATTGTATCCATCATTTGCGAGATGGTGGATTTGTCGAACCGTTATTGGATCATGTGAATGCGGGCAAGCCGATGCTCGGTATCTGTGTCGGCATGCAGATGCTGTTCGATGAAAGTGAAGAGTTTGGCCGACATCAGGGCTTGGGGTTGATCCCCGGCAAGGTGGTCCGTTTTCCCTCCGGTATGGTCGAGAACGGAGAACGTCTCAAGGTGCCCCACATGGGCTGGAATAATATCAATATCCAGCAGCCGTCACCAATTTTCTCCAGTATCGAGGATGAATGTTTCGTCTATTTTGTCCATTCTTATTACTGTGAAGCGACGGAGAATCACGATATTGCAGCCACGTGCCGTTATGGTGAGGTGGAATTCTGTGCCTCTGTCTGGCGTGATAACATCATGGCGACGCAATTTCATCCCGAAAAGAGTCAGGCTGTTGGACTGAATATTTTCAAAAATTTTGGAGAACTATAAATTGATTATTTTACCCGCAATTGACCTCAAAGAGGGTCGCTGTGTCCGGTTGGAACAGGGGCTGATGGATAAAGATACTGTTTATAATGATAACCCGGCTGCTCAGGCGAAAATCTGGCAGGAGCAGGGGGGAGAGTATCTCCATATTGTTGACCTGGATGGTGCTTTTGCCGGGGTGCCGAAAAATAAATCGGCAATCACGTCTATTGTTGAAGCCATTGATATCCCCACCGAACTGGGTGGTGGAATCCGTGATCTGGAAACCATCGAAGCATACCTTGACTTAGGGATAAATCGAGTGATCCTTGGAACTGTTGCCAAAGAAAACCCGGAACTGGTCAGAGAGGCGTGTGGTAAATTTCCTGGCCGGATTGTTGTCGGTATCGATGCCAAGGATGGTTTGGTGGCGGTACGTGGCTGGGCCGATGTGACCGAGAAACTTGCCACCGAGATGGCAAAAGAGATGGAAGATTTTGGAGTTGAGGCAATTATTTATACCGATATTTCTCGTGATGGCATGATGCAGGGGCCGAATATCGAAGCGACCAAAGCTCTGGCCGAAGCGATTACGATTCCCGTTATTGCCTCCGGAGGTTTGTCGACTTTGGATGATATTAGCCGTTTAATTGCCATTGAATCGTCAGGTGTCACCGGTGTCATTACCGGTAAAGCGATCTACTCTGGGGCGATCGATCTGCGTGCTGCTGTTGCTTTGACCAAGAAAGGAAAATAGATGTTAACCAAACGGATTATCCCGTGTCTTGATGTTAAAGATGGCCGGGTGGTCAAGGGGGTTAATTTTGTCGGTTTGCGTGATGCGGGCGATCCGGTTGAAGCTGCAGAGGCCTACAGCGAACAGGGTGCTGATGAATTGACATTTCTTGATATCACCGCCAGCAGCGATAAACGCGCCATTATTCTCGATGTCGTTGCCAAAACGGCTGAACGGGTCTTTATGCCGTTGACCGTTGGGGGTGGCGTTCGTGAAATTGCCGATATCCGCAACCTTCTCAATGCTGGAGCCGACAAAGTTTCCATTAACACCGCTGCGGTGCAGCGGCCGGATTTTGTCCGTGAAGCAGCGGAACGGTTTGGCAGCCAGTGTATTGTTGTTGCGGTCGATGCGCGTCGAGTGCCTGGTTCCAATCCTCAGGCCTGGGAGGTTTATACTCACGGAGGACGTAACCCGACCGGAATTGACGCTATCGAATGGGCGCAAAAAATGGCAGGGTTCGGTTGCGGCGAAATTTTACTCACCTCAATGGATTGTGATGGCACCAAGGATGGCTACGATATTGCTCTGACGCGTGCGGTTAGCGATGCGGTCGAAGTTCCGGTGATCGCCTCTGGCGGAGTTGGCAATCTGGAACATGTCCGTGAAGGGTTGGTTGAAGGTGGAGCCAGTGCTGCATTAGCCGCTTCGATCTTCCACTTTAAAGAATACACAATTGCCGAATGCAAAGAATATTTGCACCAGCAAGGTGTTGCGGCGCGGCGTTGATGAAAATGGAGAATGGAATGGCAACTTCAGCACAACAACCAGCAGTCTCACAAGATATTCTGGATGCGGTCTATCAAATCATTCAGCAACGTAAATCGCAGGGCGATGGAGAACAGTCGTACGTTAAATCGTTATATGACAAAGGGCTGGATAAAATTCTCAGCAAAATCGGTGAGGAGGCAACTGAGACTGCTGTTGCTGGTAAGGGCGGTGACCGTGATGAAGTTGTCTATGAAGTTACCGATCTCCTGTTTCATGTGTTGGTTTTGCTGGGTTATTATGACTTGCCACCGGAAACAATTTTCGCTGAACTGAGTCGTCGGTTTGGTATGTCGGGAATCGAGGAAAAAGCGAATCGCTAAGGGAAGGAAGCTTCTATGCTGACAATGAAAACAGATAACGTAACGGTAGAAATTGATCTGGACTCCCACTTTTATTTGAAGCGCGGGGACGCTGAAGGCGATAGTATCAGGGTTCCATGGAGTGAACTGGATGAAACTGCTGCTGCTAGTCTTAAGCAGTTTGCCGAGATGGTTGAAGGGACCCTGGAAGGGATGAATCTGCCAGAGTAGTTGGGGATATTGTTCCATCACGCTGGTGAAAACCATGGACTTTAGTCCAGGACTTTCAGTCCCGACCCAAACCACCATGCACTTTCAGTGCATGGTGGTTTAGTTTTTCTTGTCTGTGGTCAGATGCAGTTTGCAGTGGAAACATTTGCGCACTGGGCGGAACAGAAAACCATTCATGTGAAAACAGTTTCCACACTCGGGGCATCTGACCAGTGCCATCATGGTTACAGCAACGATCAAAAAGAAAATCCAGACAACAAAGACGATTCCTATAGCCTGGGTGGGTTGTGAAGATCGGAGGGCCACCATCATTGCTGGTAAATAAGCCATGATGATAATCCAGAAAAACCAGCGGCGGCGACGGATTTTCTGTAATCCAGACTTCAGTTCTCCAGGGCTGATAGCTTCTAAGTTGTCCACTGTAACCTCCTGAGAATGTGCAATCATAGATAACAATACCCAGAGACTACTTGGTTTGCATCCGGAGGGCAACTTTTTACCCGCTTTGGTGAAGATTCAGATTGTCAATGGTTGAGCCTGGTTGGATGTAACTCTGCTATTGGGAGGGTTGAAGAGCTACAGGGTGGGTTTACTTTTTTGCATATTTTGCTTTTGGCGGTTCGGCTTCTGCGGCTCTTTTATCGGCATTAATATGCAGCGCGCAATGCAGGCATCGGCGGAAGGGGAGAAACGTTGGTCCGTGGGTGTGAAAGCATTCTCCACAACGTGGGCAGCGGACAATACAGGCAAAAGCGACAGCGATGATAAGAAAAACAACCCAGGTGGCAAAAACGATTGTGACCCAGGTTTTGTAATCGGGGGAATCAAGAGCTACCTTCATTGCCGGCAGATAGACGAGAATAATAATCCATAGAACCCAACGGCGGCTACGGACTTTTTTCAAACCGGGGCGGTATTCAACGGGATCTACCTGCTTGTTCTCTTCCATCGGTATGACTCTATTAGAGGAACTGGTTAATTATGATGGCGTCGCCATCCCATGAATTTTTGCGCAACCATCAATTATGGAGGTGCGATACTACTGATTCTATAGCAAGAGATCAATGGTTTAGCGGTTGTTGTTGCCTCACTTGCCTTTTTCTGTACCTTTTATTTCTCCCGCATAAATAAAATATTTAGCAGAATAAAAATATATACAATTTATATATCTGGGAATATATCTATGATTCCAGTTAGTTATGATTGTCTCTGAGAGTGGTCTTTCTGTTTGTAGCTCTCCAACTGTATGTCCTCTTTATACACGAGTCTGTGTGATTTTATTGGTGATCATCTTATTTTAAAAATAATTATTCCAATTATTTCAATAACTTAAGGGTTATTGGATTTTATTTTTTACAACTTGGCACGGACACTGCTTTATATCAGGTCACAAGCAAACAAAAAAGCAATCAAACA
>LLYT01000080.1 GCA_002049545.1 Deltaproteobacteria bacterium tcs-42
ATAGCTCAAGGCCTCGGATACTCCACGGAATTGGCGAAGAGGGCGGGGAGCCAATCTACATACAAACTCAAGGCTTCAGGGTGGGACGGCTTCCCCGGCAACTGTTCGGTCGATATATTAACATCGACATGAATCAAAATCCTTACTTCTGTTTGGCTTGGAATTAACATACAAGGGTGGGCACCGCCCACCACCTGTGAGTGGTGACGCAAAATCTGAAGAGGCAGATTGTCCACAATATTGACAAATTTTCCTGATGTGCCTATTATGTAATTACATGATGTGGTTCATATGGGAGGTGAAGTATGGCAACTTTAATCAAAATCGGAAATTCACAAGGGGTAAGAATTCCCAAGGCTGTTATTGAACAAGCTCATCTGAGTAACCGGAAGTTGGTTTTTAAAGTTATTGATGGAGGATTATTGATTCAGCCTGTGCAGGAACCCAGGAAAAATTGGCGTCAGCAGATTGATCGGGCTTTAAAGGTGGGTGAGGGCAGTCATGTTGATCAGGAATGGTTGGATGCGCCACTGCTTGATGATGAGGAGTGGCAATGGTGAAACCAGAAATTAACAGATTTGATATCTGGTTAGTTCAGTTAGATCCAACGCAGGGTTCAGAGATCAGAAAGACCAGACCCTGTGTTGTTGTTTCTCCCGATGAAATGTCTGCATTGAAGACCGCAATTGTTGCACCGATGACCTCAAAGGGGTTTAAATTCCCTTCTCGAATATCTTGTGTTTTTCAGGGTAAAAACGGATTGATTTTGTTAGATCAAATGCGTGCGGTGGACAAGTCCAGACTGGTTCAAAAACTTGGTACGATTTCTACTGAAGATCAGCAGAAAACAGTGGATTGCTTGCAGGAGCTCTTTGCTTAATCTTAATTTTCAAAGAGATGTTGTTGCTTTAGAGCTTTATCCGTATCAGCACGACAAAGAAACCTGATGGCTGTAGAACTTCGGAAAATTATCCACATCGATATGGATGCTTTCTATGCCTCGGTTGAGCAGCGGGATAATCCAGCGTTGCGCGGTAAGCCAGTTGTTGTTGGAGGCAATCCAGATAGCCGAGGTGTTGTCGCAACCTGCTCTTATGAAGCTCGTCGGTATGGGGTTCGTTCGGCAATGTCTTGTGCTCGAGCTTATCGTCTTTGTCAGCGAATTGTTTTTGTCCGACCACGTTTTGACGCCTATCAAAAAGTTTCTCAGCAAATCAGGGCTATTTTTCATCAATATACCGATTTGGTAGAGCCCCTTTCTCTGGATGAGGCTTACCTTGATGTCACCATCAATAAACCTGGCATTCAATCTGCGACCTGGATCGCACAGGAAATCCGGCAGAAAATCTATAAAGAAACCGGTCTGACCGCTTCTGCAGGGGTCTCTTACAATAAATTTCTGGCAAAAATAGCTTCCGACGTAAAAAAGCCAGACGGTTTGACAGTTGTGACACCAGAGCAGGCGGGGCAATTCATTGCGCAGTTGCCAATTCGGCGTTTTCATGGGGTGGGGCGGGTGACCGAAGTGAAAATGAAGTGGCTGGGGATATTGACGGGTGCAGATCTGCGTGAACACTCACTGCCGGAGTTGGAAAAGAACTTTGGTAAATCTGGAAAATATTATTTCGATATCGCCCGTGGCATTGATCAACGTCTGGTGGTTCCCAATCGGGTGCGTAAATCGATTGGGAAAGAGACGACGCTGAGAGAGGATATTGCTGATCGGGGGCAGATGTTGACAGTTATTGGAGCTTTAGCCAAAAGAGTTGCCGCAATGTTGCAGGCAAAGAAAACCAGTGGATTGACGCTGACGTTGAAAGTAAAATATTCAGATTTTCAGATAGTTACACGAAGTATCAGTTGTGAAACACCGCTTGAGAACGCTGACGAAATCTTGTCCCTTGTTGAAGGGTTGTTGTGTAAAACGCAGGCGGGAGAGAAATCAGTAAGGCTGCTTGGTGTGACAATATCCAAGCTGACCACCGAGATTCCTGCTGAAAAAATAGCGCAAATGGAATTGCCGTTTCCATGCTAGAGCGGGCCTGAATTGGTTTTATTGGAGTGCTAACCACCAGGTGGTTACAACCAGGAACACTGAGAAAAACGTTAATCCCCTGTCGATTTGTTCTAACGGATATTTCCATTTTTGCGTGACGTACCCCGATATCATTCCCAATCCAATCCCGGCTAAAAAACCAAACAGATGTGCTCCGATATCGGTATTTTCACCACTGGCTCCCAGTAGTGCTAACAAACCGAGTGCTGCTGCAATCGGTAAAGGCCAGCGTCGCCGGAGGTTGTTACGGAAGTGAAGCATGTTGATGGTGGCAAGCAGGCCGATGGCTCCAAAGACAGCAGTTGATGCTCCGATGGAACGATGATCCGGGGATTGCACAAGTGCATTCAGCAGGTTTCCAAGAGTTCCAGTACTGAGGACTAATAACCAGGCACGACCAGAACCGAGCAATCTGCAAAGTCTCACCATAAATATCCCGCCAAGGGTTATATTGCCAGCCAGATGCAGGGGGCCTGAGTGCAAGGTCAATGCTGTTATCAGTCGCCACCATTCTCCATCAACGATTTTTTCCGCATGAGCATTGCCAAGTTCGACCCAATGAACGGGGTGGTGTCCGAACAGGTTAATCTGGTGTTGGGTGACGTTGTAGAAAATTGCCAGAAGAATTAGAACCCAGATTGTTGATGCGGTATTTTCGTGTAGCTTTCGTTCAACTGGGGGCGGTGGTGGCCAGTTCTGGTTTTCTTTCTCATACTGGATCAGTTCATGGCAGGCGTTTTGATATTGATCTACAGGAATGAGCAACTGCCATTTGTTATCAATTTTCTCACTGCGGCAAGGGATCTGGCGTGCTTGCAGAACCAGCACCCAGCTTTTCAGCTTGCGCTTCGGGATGGTTTGGTCGGCCAATCCGTCTTCCAGCCCCGGTGGGATTGGAACCCAATCCAACTGTTCAATTTCGAGATGTTGTTCTTCGATCATACTTTTCATAATTGCAGATAACAGTTAATAACGGTACTATCAAAATCTGTTGATGCCACAGACATGGGCGGACAACATCACAAGCTTGTCTCGCGCAAAGTCGCAGAGAGCGCACAGAAAACCTGTTTTTTGGGTTTCAAGCTTGGAACTTTGTTCTTGTAAACTGAACAAACAACTATATTGTACACAGATCTCTTTATATGTAGGCTATATGGTGTTTAGGGCTGCTTAATAAAATTATAAACTCATTTTACAAAACTTAACGTCGCTAATATTCGTTTTTTGCTATATTTATTTCTGAAATATCAACCATAGAGGAGTTTCCAGATAATGAATATGCGCAAAATAACTTCGCTGACCGCTTTAATATCTTTTGTCTTACTGATGGTCACCAGCATTGTTCTTTATATTGTTCCGGAGGGGCGCGTCGCATACTGGGCTGACTGGCGTTTGTGGGCATTGAGTAAGGGCGATTGGGCTGGCGTACATACCAACCTCGGGTTTCTGTTCCTGATTTCGGTTCTGTTGCATATTTATTACAACTGGAAACCGATGATCAGTTACATGAAAAACAGAGCCAGGCAGGTGCGTATATTTACCCCGGATTTTAATCTTTCTCTGGTTATTACACTGGTGGTCTTTTTCTTCACCCTTTGGGGAGTCCCACCTTTTAGTTCCATTCTTCATCTGAGTGAATCAATCAAAGAGAGTGCAAGTGTGAAATATGGTGAGCCCCCTTACAGTCACGCCGAACTTTCTCCGCTGGCCGCGTTTGTTGCACATTCGAATGTGAACCTTGATCTGGATGAAAGTCTAAAATTACTCGAAACGGCTGGCATCAGGATTGAGAAGATTGATCAGCCGATGATAGAAATTGCTGAAGCCAACGGGATTTCCCCCAATCAGATTTATCTTGCCATACAAAAGAAAGAGCAGCCCTTGAGTGATGTGATGCCGGAAGAACCCATTGGTGGGACCGGGAAAAAAACGCTAGAGTCGATCTGTTCAGCATATCAGCTTGATATCGATCGGGTTATTCAGGGGCTCGCAGCTAAAGGTATAAAGGTTGATGCAAACCAGACCCTTCAAGAGGCTGCAGCAGCCAATCGAATGGGGCCAGATGGTGTCTATAAAGTTATCCGTGAATTTTCTTTACGCTAAGATCGCTTTTCTCAGCCCCTTTTGGAGCGGAGAATGCCGTCCAGTGCTGACTTATAGGTAGAGTCTGGTTGGAAATTCGGCACACCAGGCTGACTTATCCTCTCCTTGTCCTATAATTCAAGGAGCGTATTGAGTTTTTTACGTTTTTGTTGTACCGCCTCTTCTACCTGTCCGGTTCCGAACATCCAGGTCAGCTGGCCAAGCATCAAGGTGACATCGGCGAGTTCATCAATAACGGCTTGCTGGTTAACCTTGCCCCGGCGAAAATGTTTCAGTGCTGCAATGAGCTCTGCACATTCCTCGACCGCTTGGTCGTATTGGGCCTCTTCTCCCCATTTGTCTAACGTCGCCTGATAGAGTTGTTCCATCTGTATAAATGTCCTTGAGCATCAGTAAGAAATCAGCCCGTAGAAAAAAAGGCCGCCAGATTGGCAACCTTTTCAGGGGTTAAGGATTAAGTAAGATCGGGTGGTTCTTTCTGTAGAAAGACCGCCAGTTTTTCTTCAACCAGAGTCAGATGCTTCAACATCCACTCCCGGGCTCGTTCGGGATCCCGGTCCTCGATTGCTTCTAAGATCTCACGATGATGGTTGAGGAGCAGCTCAATGTAGCCCTCTTTGCTGTAAAACTCACCCAGGGCAACCATGATTGTGGTTTGAAACAGCTTTTGAATTGTATTAAGGACATGAACCTGCAGGGTGTTGTGGGATGCGGCAGTGATGGTCAAGTGAAACTGGAAGTCGACTTCCGGGTCCCATCCCCCCTCTTTGGCCTGCTTTTCCATAACAGTGTAGAGCTCGCGCAGCCGATCCAGTTCTGGCTTTTCGGCTCGCTTTGCGGCGAGATAAGCTGACCAGGTCTCCAGGCCTATTCGGACTTCTGTCAATGCATGCAGCATCCGTGGGTCACGCCGTTCAACCATGTTGGCAAGGGGATCGGCCATAGTGACGTCCGCCAGTGAGCGGACATAAGTTCCACCACCTTGTCGTGATTCCAGAAACCCCATGGCTTCAAGAACCATGATTGCCTCCCTGACGGAGGGGCGGCTGACCCCTAAAACCGTTGCGAGTTCACGTTCTGATGGAACTCTCTGGCCGGGGCCAAGGTCGCCCCGAGAGATCAGTTCCTTGATCTGATTGACAATTTCTTCAGAAAGTTTTTTTGGGCGAATCGGTTTAAATACTGTGGTCATATTGGTCTCCGTTGATCGTGGTAAGACCTTTTATCATGGCAATGGGTTTATGGCAAGATATGGGTTGGGAAATTGGTTAAAAACCGATTCAGGTGAATAAAAGGAGGTTGTATTCTAAATCACTCTGAGAAAGATTTAGTGTAACTATTCAACACCACGACTGATAGGGGCTTGTGGTACCCATGGAAAGGGCGTCTGTCGCCACGGACGGCGACAGTCGAACGGCCATGGACGGCGCAAAGTGGCCCTTGGAATGGGTGCCTCAAGGCATTGCTGAACAGTTACGATTTAGTATCAATACCGGTCAGACCACTTGTTTACGGTTTTGCTTTGTGGGTGCGGCGAAAACGTTTGAACCAGCTTTGGAAATCCTTCTCTTCGGTTTCCATCTCAAATGCATTGATCAGGCCGCGCGCAATTGATACCGCAACTGCACGATTACGCAAATTAAACGAATCGCCAATTTTTTCGCTCTGGAATTGTTCCTGATCAATCGCAAGTTTGTTGTAGAGGGAGTTGAGACGGCTCTGCACACCACGCCGCGACAGGTAGCGGCGTTGGGCAATGAGGTTGTCGGTTAAGCCTAGTGATATATCCAGCAGGGCTTCATACTCAATATCGGACAGCGCTGTCAAACTGTGTCCCGCTCGTCCCTGAACTTTGCGGACTTCCGGTGCGATCCAGCACTGTTCATCCAGAAGTACGGTACGAATGGCCGAAAGAATCCGATCCTGTTGACTCGATTTCAGAATATAGCCATAGACAGTTTCGGGGGGGACAATCTTGACCAGGGCACGGATATACATCTCATCTTTGAATTGGCTCCAGAAGACAATTTTTGCTTCGGGTTGCTGTTCCCAGAGTTTCCGGGCAAAATCGATCCCATTCATTTCCGGCATTTGAATATCGCTGATGACCAAAGGATTTTTGCGTGACAGGCCGATTTCAAGAGCGTCGTGGCCGTTGGAAGCCCGGGTGATAGTGACCGGCTCATCCCATTGACTGAGGAGCTGTTTGAGAAATTCGAAATCTTTCGGGTTATCTTCCGCGATAAGAATATCTACCGGATCCATACTGTCTCCTTGCTCAGTCATCTCATGATTGATTGTGCGTGGTTTGGCTTTCACAAAACAGGGTGAGTTCAAAACGCGTGCCGCTGGAAAATCGCGATGGCTTCCACTCGACTTCAGCAGAGATGGCTCTGGCTCGTTCGTGAATATTGTTCAACCCACGACCATCGATCCGATTATTTTCGTCGAGTATCCCTTTTCCGTTATCTTCAACAGATAGAAGCAGAGTATTTTCCTGCAGTTCCAGGTTGATTTCGTAACGGCTGGCCGCGGCATGTTTGATGGCATTTTGAATTGCTTCAATGGCAATACGGTAGAGGGCCAATTGTTTCAGTCGGTGAAGGTTTAATTGGTTCACTTCCGGGTCAATATAGAGGTGATATTCGGGAAGATCATCGGTACAGCAATGTTGCTCCAGATGGGCTTCAATGGCTGCCCCTAACCCGAGAATGTCAAGGGTTTGCGGGTGCAGATTATTCATAATATCGCGCAGATTGGCAATGGCCCGCTCCAGATCCTCTTCCAGCTTTTCGGCTTTATGCCGGGTCGTGTTATCGGTCAGATCTGCTGGCAGCCCCTGTAAGCCACGTAAAATGGTAGACAGGTCGGATAGTGATTGATCATGTAAATCCATGGCAATTCTACGGCGCTCTTCTTCGGCTCCCTCAAGTAACTTTTCTGTGCCAACAACCCTGATCAGGCGCTTGGTCATGCGGTTGATTGATACCGCCAGGGTGTCTAGTTCATCATGGATGTGATCCGGTGCTGGAGGCAGTTCAAGCTGACCATCGGCAATACGTACGGCATTTCTGGAAAGTAGCTGGACCCGTTTGAGAATGCGGCGGCTGAAATAGACAGAGATGAGCAAGCCGAGTAGAATCGCCAATATCAAAACCGACATCGAGACAGTCGCCGTTCTTTCGACCAGTTGGTTGATATCCTGATCCTGTGCCATACGTGATTGGTTACGATAGATCTGGGTAGTATTGGAAAGTGCTGACAGTTCTGCCCTGAAGCGGGCAAACGATTCGGCGGTTTTATCAATTTCTGGACTGTCTGCCGGATTGAGATTTTCAGCAAGTTCCAGGAGGTGGGGAAGGTGTCCCGATCCCTCCAGGGGGCCAAATGGCCTGATTCGGCTGATTGATGCGAGCATACGTTTGTATAGATCTGCGACCAACGCCATGTCTTCCGGGGAGGCCATGCCTGTGTGTTGCATGGTTCTTAGCAGGACATGCAGGCGTCTGGCAGCCATATCCGCTTCGGCCACAGCAATAAAAGTGGTACCGATGGCTTTGGCCTCCCGCCGTTTGCTGGACAGATCCCAGTAGGTGTATTGCATAAAACCAAGTAACAGAATCAGCAGAACCAAAACGGTTGCAGGAGCCAAAAGAACTTGTTGTTTTACCGTTATGCGCATCAGCTCAACCTATGGATAAGATTAAAAAATGACCCTAACACGTCAGTTGTCCCCTTGCACTGTGCAGATGCGCAGTGCACTATTATTTACGCCGCAGATGGCAGAAGGTGGTGTCGGCCATTAACGATTTTGCTCCACTGATCCCTGACCGACCACTGACCTTGGCGGCGACATTGTCAATTCCGGTCAAGGCAAAGGGGATCGGGCAGGTTTCTCTCAAGGGGGTGTATTTATCGATTTTTGTTGTCAATTTATGATCGGACTTGAAGAATTGGACAAAAAAGCCCCGAAGACCTGGAGGGGGGGTAGGTCTTCGGGGCATGAAACCTTCAAGAAGGTCTCTTGATAAGCAACATACAGAAATCGGTGCGAAAAGGGAATAGAAAAAATATAATTTTTTTCTAACCATGTTGTGTGGTTACCGGTTCAACCTTTCTGCCGGATTATGATGGCGGCGCAAAAAGTTTGCCTCACGGCGTTACGCTGTTTTTTCGGGACCACGCCATACAAAATGCAGGTCTTCGCCCCTGAAAAACCACCAGGACTTGCAGGACGCAATTTTTACATAGCCATCCAATGCTTTTTCCATGTGCATCAATTATGAGCCATCCAGTTTTCAGGTCATTTCTGCGATAGGGGTAAATGCACAGTAAAGTTACTGCCTTCTCCGGGGATTGAAGAGACTGTGATCGACCCCTGATGGGCGTCTACAATCCACTTCACAATCGCCAGGCCCAAGCCGGATCCACCGTCATTGCGGTTGCCGGTTTTGTCGACGCGATAAAACCGGTCAAAAATTGATTCCAGATGGGTGCTGTCCATTCCGATGCCCGTATCGCTAATCGTTATTGCAACATTCTCGTCTTCTTTTGCCACTGTAATCGAGACGTTGCCATTTTCCGGGGTATACTTTATCGCATTTGTCAGCAAGTTTAAAAAAACCTGGCGTAGGCGCAAGCTGTCAGCTTGAAGGTGGATTTGTTCTTCCGGGAAGTGCAATTTGACCCCGATGTTTTTGGTTGTTGCCAGAAGCTGGGCTTGATGATGAAGTTCAACGATCAATTCATTCAAGTGCTGAGGCTCCATTTTGAGCGGAATTTGACCTAAGTCTCCCTTGGAAAGGAGCAACAAGTCTTCGATCAAATAGCTCATGCGGCTGATTTCTTCCAGGTTCGATACCAATACCTGTCGGAGTTGATCCTTGTCTCTGCCATTCCTGAGGGCCAGTTCGGTTTCTCCACGCAGGATGGTCAGGGGAGTCCGTAATTCATGTGTGACATCTGCGGTAAATTGCCGGGCACGACGCAGGTTGTTTGCTCTGCGGGTCATCATTTCATTATAGCTGTTGGCTAGTTTATGGACTTCGGGTTTGGCTGTCTTTGCCACTTCAAAGGTTGATGGGCGCATCTCCGTATTGGTTCGATCCATGAGGAGGGTCAACTGTTTGATTGCTGACAGATCGCGATTTCTGAATTTGCGTTGTAAAGCAGCAAACAGGGTCAGGATGATAATCCCCAGCAGAAAGAGTATCAATGTTGATTTGGAGGCACGTTTTTGCAGTCCCGATAAATCACTGTTGATAGAGAGATATAGAAGGGGGCTTCCCTGCTGCTCGATCGGGAAAATCAAAGTGCGTAGATAGCCTTGTGGGTTTGCTGTCGTTTCCAGGTGAATTGTTGAATCTGCTAAATGGTGTTTCGGCAATGAGGTCTGGTGGTCGCCAGAAGAACAGAGCATTTTCCCCTGAGAAGAATAGAGTGACATCTCCAGAATGTGAGATGACAATGGAGAAAAACCAGGGAGGGATTCACATAAAGACTTCTGCACGGGGATTCTGTCGCGAGTGGTCTCATAAAAAAAGGCTATATTCCGTGCTGTTGACAGCAACTGGTCATCGATGTGATCAATGAGTTGCTGTTGTCGAGCGGTATGCCCAAAAAAAACGCCCCCACTCAGAACCAATGCCAAAAAAAGCAGGTTCCAGGAGGGGAGGCGGTTTTTCAGATGGGTATTATGGAGCAATTAATCTGACTCCTTCAGGACATAGCCAACGCCACGCACCGTGTGGATCAACTTTTTGTCAAAGTCCCGATCAACTTTTTTCCGCAGGTAATTGACATAAACATCGATAATATTTGTGAATGAGTCGAAAGTATAATCCCAGACATGTTCAGCGATCATCGTTCTGGTGAGAACCTGATTCGGGCTACGCATAAAATATTCCAGCAGGGCATACTCTTTTGATGTCAGGTCGATTTCTTTATTATCGCGCCAGACTTTATGGCCAACTGGATCGAGGCGCAGGTCGGCAAAATAAAGCTCGGCACCACGGTCTTGAGATCCGCGACGAATCAGGGCTCTGACCCGGGCGATCAATTCGGCAAACGCAAACGGTTTGGTCAGATAGTCGTCACTGCCAATGTCGAGACCGGAAACAATATCTTCTACCGTATTTTTGGCGGTCAGGCACAAAATGGGAGTTGAAATGTTTTTCTCGCGGAGTTCCTTGATGGCGCTCAAACCATCTTTTTTCGGCAGCATCACATCCATCAGAATCAGATCGTAAGTTGAATTCTCCGCCATCTTTATGCCATCTTCCCTATCGTAGGCGACATCAACAGTGAACTCCTCTTCTTCCAGACCGCGTTTAATAAAGCTGGCTACTTTTTTTTCGTCTTCAACAACCAGAATGTGCATTGTGCATCTCCTTTGTTCTTTTGTCACAGGGAGTTAGTTTTCCTGACGTTTTCAAGGGTAAATTCATTGTGAGTTCGTCAATTTTATATACGGTCCTATCCACAATACAAAGGTTGCGGTTGCGCGATACCGCCCCAGATGGTTCTCCGGAGCTGAGTACCGACAGCATATTGTAAAAGATTTTGAAATTGCTCCAGCACCGGCTTTGCTTGCATAACGATCTTTGACAATCCGTTTCGCTTCTTTTTCACGGGGATCCGGTTA
>LLYT01000081.1 GCA_002049545.1 Deltaproteobacteria bacterium tcs-42
AGATACGTAGTTTTTCTTCTTCATTCATGAGCACCTCCACAGTGGAAATGCTCAGAAGAATAAAGGGTGGCTATTCGATTGTCAGAGATCTATTTTGTAAACGATGTCCTGGCACATTTTTTTGTCTACGATGTGCTGGCACTTAACAATTATGACTTCAGGCATGGCATTTGCGGACAAACTTTATGTCGGCACCGATACAGCCTTTGTTCCGTTTGAGTACAAGGGTGATGATGGTAAATACACCGGTTTCGATATCGACCTCTGGGCTGAAATTGCCAAACGGATCGGGGTTGAGTATGAACTGAAGCCGATGGATTTTAACGGCCTGATTCCCGGCCTGACCATGGGTAATCTCGATGTCGCCCTGGCTGCCATCTTTGTCAAGTCCTCGCGTGAGGAAAAGATCGACTTCTCCCACCCCTACTTCCGCGCTGGACTCAAAGTTATGGTGCGCTCCGAAAATAACGATATCAAAGCTCCTGCCGACCTTAAGGGGAAAGTGGTTGCCGTTAAACTGGGTACCGCAACGGTTGAGTATGTTGAAACTCTGGGTGCAAAAAAGATTGTTAAATTCCCAAATATCGACCAGGCCTATCTTGAAGTTGCAACCGGTGGTGCTGACGCTGCTATGCACGACACCCCTAACGTCCTTTACTACATCAAAACCGCAGGAAATGGTAAAGTTAAAGCCGTTGGACCAGATGTCAAGGCGGCCCAGTACGGCATCGCTTTCCCACAGGGAAGTGACCTGCGCGACAAGGTTAATATCGCTCTGCTGCAGATGATGGAAGATGGTGCCTATGCTGATCTCTACCGCAAGTGGTTTAATGCTGATCCAGAATAACAGCATTGACATTTCTGTAGGCAGTTAAAACATATCGCTGTCTGATATCACAAAAGACGATCCCCTCAGTGTCGATTGACAGGTTGGCATTGAGGGGATTTTCTGCATATCGGTGCAAAGCAAGAACTCCTTTTTGATAAACGAGACTGATTTATGACATTTGAACTTTCAGTTATGTTTGATTCAATCCCCGCCCTGCTACTTGGTGCCAAATTGACCGTTTTTATCACCCTGGTTGGAATTTGCGGTGGGATGGTTTTTGGTGTTCTCTGGGGGCTGGGACGTTTGGCAGGAACAATGTATCTGGGGGAGCAACCCCATGGAGCTGCCCAGTCAATATGCATTGCTATCCGCTATATTTCTGGTGGCTGTGTTGAGACCCTGCGCGGCACTCCAATCATTGTTCAGGCAATGTTTATCTACTTTGCTTTCCCCATGTTGGTCCGGATGTTTCTGGGGCTGGATGGTTTCCGTATTGATGCTCTTACCGCTGCGATAGCCACCATCATAATCAACGCTGGTGCCTACATTGCCGAGATTGTACGCGGAGCCGTCATGTCGGTACACAAGGGACTACTGGAAGCAGGGATGTCGCTGGGAATCAGCCGCTATCAGTTGATCAGATATATTATTGGGCCGATAGCACTCAGAAGGATGATTCCGCCACTGGGCAATCAATTTATCATCAGCCTTAAAGACACTTCACTGTTTATTGTCATTGGCGTCGGGGAATTGACCCGCCAGGGGCAAGAGATCATGGCAAGTAACTTTCGTGCCATTGAAGTCTGGCTGGCAGTCGCCATTATCTACCTGATTATGACGACAGTGATAGCCCGTACATTAAGGTATGTCGAAAACCGGATGCAAATATTTTAAGTTTGCACTGCTTCCGGTTGCTGCAACTGAAAACTACCTGATTCTGGCAGAGAGAAGATAAAATGTCGAACATTGTCGAACTAAAAAATGTGTGTAAGTCATTTGGTAAAACTGAAGTCCTGCATAATATCGATTTTTCAATTAAGGAGGGGGAGGTTGTCGTCATTATCGGCCCTTCCGGATCGGGAAAATCGACCCTGATCCGCTGCATCAACTGCCTGGAGATGATCAGCAGCGGTGAACTGATTGTCAATACGATCAAAATCCCACAGGAGCGGCGCAGAACCAGGGAAATCCGTCTGGAGGCAGGGATGGTCTTTCAGGCATTCAATCTGTTTCCCCATCTGACGGCGTTGGATAATGTTGCGTTTGGACCCCGCCGGGCGCGTGGCGCCGAAAAAGGTAAGGCTGATCAATTCGCATTAGAGCTCCTGGAACGTGTCGGTATGGCTCCTTTCAAGGACAAGCTTCCGGGGCAACTTTCCGGTGGGCAGCAGCAGCGCGTGGCAATCGCCCGGGCACTTGCGGTTAACCCCAAGGTGATGCTTTTCGATGAGCCGACCTCTGCACTTGATCCAGAGATGATCGGTGAAGTGCTCGATGTCATGAAAAGTATCGCCAGGGATAGCGGTATGACCATGGCAGTCGTCACTCACGAGATGGGCTTTGCCTCCCAGGTTGGTGACCGGCTGATCTTTATGGATGATGGTCGGATTGTCGAGGAGGGAGTCCCGACAGAAGTGATGAAAAATCCTCAATCGGATCGACTCAAAGATTTTCTCGCCCATGTGAAACATCACTAGCGTCGTGTCATGCATGACACGACGCTAGCTTGAACAAATATCCTTAAAAAGCCCACGCTATGATAGTCGTGGGCTTTTTAATTTATCGGGGTATCGTTTAGCAGGGCTAAATCATTGCTGCAGAAAGACCGCCTTGATCTCAGGGGGGATGGCGACCGGTTTTCTGATCTTCGGGTCATAGCAGACCATCACTGTTTTCGCCTCAGCAAAAACTTTTCCGCCACCGTTATGCATCTGATAACTGAAATCAAAGCTGGAGTGTCTGACCTGATCAGTGCTGACGGTAATTTGCAATGGATCATTCAGTTCAATCGGCAATCGATAATCGCATTCGGCACGCACAACAAGAAACATCAGTTTGCTATCGAGGAAAGCGCCGCAGTTTTTTTGGAATAATTTGACCCGCGCCGTTTCAAGATAGGTGAAAAACAGGGCATTATTGACATGTCCGTAGGCATCCAGATCGGAAAAACGGATTTCAATCGGGGTGGTAAATTCGAAGTCGGTCATAGCTAGCTGACCACAGGCGTATTGCCCTGAAGGATATCGGTGATTCGCGAGCGGTAATCGACAATTTCCTTGCGTAGGGAGGCGAGATTGGCAATCTTTTGATCGACTTTGCCGATATGGATATCGAGGATTTCCAGCAACTTTGGGGTGATGGTGCCAAAGGATTGCTGATTGATATCGAAGTTTTCTGCCAGCTCCTGCATCTCTTTCAGTGAAATCCCCAGTTCCTTCAATTTCAGAATGAATTTCAGGCGCAGGATATCCTCTCGACTGTAGGTTCTAGCCCCACCGCCCAGGCGTTCACTTGGCCCCATCAGGCCGATTTCTTCGTAGTAACGTATCGTTCTGGTGGTAATTCCCAGAGTTTTTGCCAGTTCACCAATCTGAACCGGTTGATCGGTCATTGCTTGCATATGGATAACCTTTACGTAATGTTTTTGTTATCAATAGCACCCTTGTATCTGTTCTGTCAATAATCATATAACTAATTGCATAAACGGAGGAATTTGATTTATTGCAAATCGGGTAGAAGAGTGTTATATTTAGGCTTGACCTTTACGTAAGCTACATGTAAAAGAAAAGCTTGAATGATTTTTCCCCTTTTAACGAGATGGATAGCTATGGAATACAGCCGCGAAATCTATTGGAATGTTGGTCATGGAGCCGCCACGCTGGTGCCGATGTATCTGCTCAGCTTTGTTGCTGTGGCAATCCTTGTATATCTTTTTGCTCGACGGATCAAAATCTATAAGCAAGGGCTGCCCCTGAATCGGACCGATCAGCTGCCGCAGCGTGTCAGCGCCATGATTAAAAACGTTCTGTTGCAGAGCAAAGTCCTCAACGTTCGTGGGCCAGGTCTTGCCCATGCCCTGTTTTTCTGGGGGTTTTTCATCCTGTTTCTTGGCACCTGCCTGATTTTCCTGCAAGCTGACTTTACCGATTTGTTTTTTGGGATTAAATTCCTAAAAGGGCCATTCTACCTTTTTTTCTCCCTGATCCTCGATATCGCAGGACTGATCGCAATACTCATGCTGCTTGGTTTGTTGATCCGTCGCTACGAGGTTCGTCCCCCCGGATTGGAGAATAGTGCAGACGACATCATCATGCACGGTCTGCTGCTGACGATCCTGATCAGCGGATTTGTCATCGAAGGTGTCCGCATGGCCGTGACCGAGTCAGGGACATCACTGGCACTCTGGTCCCCTGTCGGTTTGGGAGTGGCAAAGTTATTTGCCAATCTGGATGAAACGACACTCCTCGGGCTGCACAGTAATCTCTGGTGGTTCCATTTGCTGATGGTGATCATCTTTATCGCAATTATCCCTCTGACCAAATTCCGCCATATCTTCACCACCAGCGCCAACTACCTTTTCACCGACCTGGGTCCTAAAGGATTAGTGCCGACCCTCGATATGGAAGACGAAGAGGCCGAAACTTTCGGCACCGCGTTAATCACCGATATGAGTTGGAAAGATCTTCTGGATGCCGATGCTTGTACCAGTTGTAAGCGCTGTCAGGACCGCTGTCCCGCCTGGACGACCGACAAACCACTGTCGCCGATGAAGATCGTACAACAGATTGGTGAAATCGCCGAGATCAGTCCCACTACACCACTACTGGGGGCGATTGAAAAAGATGCCATCTGGTCTTGCACCACCTGCCGCGCCTGCCAGGAAATCTGCCCTGCCAATATCGAACACGTCAACAAGATTGTCGATATGCGCCGTAACCTGGTGTTGATGGAAGGGGAGTTTCCCGGTGAAGAAGTGATGACCGCCATGGAGAATACCGAAGTCAACGGCAATCCATTGGGTATCGCTTTTGCCAGCCGGGGTGATTGGGCCGAAGGGTTACCGGTTGTGACTCTGGAGCAGAACAGCGATGTTGATATTCTCTACTATGTCGGCTGTTATGCCTCTTTCGACAAGCGCAATCAAGCGATCGCCAGGGCTTTTATTCAGCTCTGTGATGCCGCTGGAGTCAAGGTCGGTATCCTCGGTAAAGAAGAGAAGTGTTGTGGCGAGCCAATGCGGAAGATGGGCAATGAGTATCTCTATCAGATGCAGGCGGCTGAAAATATCGAACAGTTCAATAACTATGGAATCAAGCAGATTGTCACCACCTGCCCCCATTGTTTCAATACTCTGAACAAAGATTATCGTGATCTGGGACTGGATGTGGACGTCAGTCATTACACCGAATATCTGGCAGAATTACTCGAGCAGGGACGATTGAAAGTCACGCCACAAGCGTTTGACTGTACCTATCACGATTCATGCTATCTCGGGCGCTACAACGATATCTACCAGGCACCACGAACCTTGCTGGCTGCTGCCGGGGCTCAATTGACCGAGATGGAAAAGCACAGGGCCGAATCATTCTGCTGCAGTGCCGGCGGTGGACGGATTCTCGCCGATGAAAATATCGGCAGCCGGATCAGTGAAAAACGGGCACAAATGGCTGCTGAAACTGGCGCTCCAACTTTGATCTCCAACTGTCCTTTCTGCCTGACCATGTTTGAGGATGGAATCAAGGGGGCGGAGCTGGATGAGCAGTTGCAACCGAAAGATTTGGCCGAAATTTTAGTTGAACGACTTGCTGGATAATTATCAAAGGAGAATAACGATGAAAATACTAGTCTGTATCAAACAGGTTCCAGACATGGAATCGAGGTTCAAAGTCAACGCGGCGGGGAACTGGTACGAAGAGACCGATCTTGCCTGGCGGATGAATGAATACGATGAATATGCCGTAGAGCAGGCGGTGCAGTTGAAGCAACAGGTCGGTGATGCCGATCTGACGGTGCTCTGTATCGGTTCCGATCGGGTCAAGGAGACCATGAAGAAAGCTCTGGCGATGGGTTGTGATCGGGGTTTTCATATCGCTGATGATGATAGTTACCTCAAAGACCCCTTTGCCATTGCTACGCTGATCGCCGCTTACGCAAAGGAACAATCGTTTGATCTGATCTTTACCGGAATGCAGTCGCAGGATCGTGGCAGTGGTCAGGTGGGTGTTCTGGTTGCGGAAATGCTTGGTATCCCCAGTCTGACTACATTGGTTGAATTCAGTTACGCCGATGGTACGGTCAATGCCAAGCGGGAACTGGAAGGGGGGATCAAGGCCAAGGTCAGTTGTGCCACTCCGGCGCTGGTCACTTGTCAACTCGGTTTGAACACTCCCCGCTATCCAACCCTGCCGAATATCATGAAGGCGAAGAAGAAGGAAATGATTTCAACCCCGGTTGCTGATCTCAATCCCGAAGCGTCATTACTTGAGGTGTTGCAGGTCACGCCGCCTGAGAAGAAGGGTGGTGGGCTGATTCTTGAGGGTGATCCAGCCGATCTGGCCGATCAGTTGATCAAACTTCTTAAAGAAAAAACTACGGCACTGGCATAGGAGCTGAGAATGAAAACACTACTTGTTGCAGAATATAGAGATGGAAAACTGCTTGGAACCAGCAGTGAATTGATCAACTTTGCTTCCCGGTTGGATGCCGAAAGCGCCATGTTCCTGGTGGGTTCTGAAAATCAACTGCCGGAATATAACGGCAAACTCTATCTGGCAGATATCGGTCAGACTGGCGAGTTCAATCCGGGCCAGCACAAGCAACTATTGTTGGACGTGATAGCCAAGGAACAACCACAGATGGTGGTCTTGCCCCACTCCTCCTATGGCTGGGATCTGGCGCCACGGATTGCTCTGGCACTGAAGGCGGCACAGATTTCTGAGGTGGTTGAGATCAAGGACGGCAATCTGGTGGTTCCATCCTGTAACGCCAAGCTGCGCCGTGAGGTGCAAGCCACAACGGATATCTCAGTTGTCACCCTGCAGGGTGGTGCTTTTACTCCGACTGAAGAACCGGGTGGAACCCCTGAGGTGATCAAGGTTGATGCCGCTGTAGGTGGAGATATCCAATTCAACGGTTATGAAGAGGCCGAAGCGGGTGGGGTCGATCTCTCCAAGGCGGAGATCATTGTCAGTGCCGGTCGCGGTATCGGTAAGCCGGAAAATCTGGAGCTCATCGAAAATCTCGCCAAAGCTCTCAAAGGGGAATATGGCGCCAGCCGTCCGGTGATTGATGCCGAATGGGCTGACCAGAGTCGGCAGGTCGGTACGACCGGACAAACTGTCACCCCAAAGCTCTATGTTGCTTGCGGTATTTCAGGGGCGATTCAACATCTGGCCGGGATGAAGAAGTCGGAATTCGTTCTGGCGATCAACACCGATAAGGATGCGCCGATCGGAGAGGTTGCCGATGCCCTGGCGGTCGCCGATCTGAAGCAACTGGTTCCGGTATTGACCGAAAAGCTGAATGCACTGTAGGGAAAAACCATGATTGAACAAATTTTTGCAGAAATTCCCCAAAACTATGATTCCAGGTCAGTCACCGATCCACTGACAATTTATTTTTCTATCGATGCGGTGAAAAAAACTGTTCAGCTCACCCCTTCCGGCTGTCAAATTGATGATGGCCGGATTGTCGATGATGCCGATTGTGTGTGTAAGACCAGTACCGAGTTCTTTTTGAAGGTGTGGAACGAAGGGTATCAACCGGGATTGAAGGATTTTCTCTCCGGGGCAATTAAATCGAATAATCCGGAGGTGTTAAAGACTTTTCTTACTGTTTGCGGGAAAGGTTAAGGTCAATTCTGGGGGCATGTCCTGAGTCGCGTGTCCCCAGAAGAACCGGTTAAAGAATAGTTTTTAACGCAGCGGCGGAGATATAACCAAAAAACAGGCTGGACACTAAAATCGGCTATTTCAGCTTACAATTGAAGAAAAGGCACTTCCTGGTGTCTATATAGCAGGATGTTGAAAAAGTCCCATCCTGGGCTTTTTCAACTCCGCAAGCCGAAAATGCGATTTCCGACTTGCTCACAAAATCAAGGACTTAGAAACCAGCCCTCGATTTTGGTCGCCCGTCCATGGGCTCCACAGGCTGTTTTTCAACAGCCTGATAGAAACTTTGACCCTGATCTGGTTTTCTCTTCGTGCTCTCCCTTTCTCTCCCCCCTCTGCGTCAAAAAAAGATTTTGATCAATTTTCCCTCCCCTTTCTTCTTCCCATTCCTCTATAATCCCCGGCCATGCTTGATTATATTTCTGCAGACAGTATAGACCAGCTTCGCTATGCGATTAAGGAAGCGGGTGGCAACGAGGTGTTTGTCCTCGGCCAGACCGATGCCGACCGCTGCATTGTTCAGGTGGATGTTCTGGCACGTGGTTCGGACAATGCTGTTCCGGCGATTATACAGAGCTGTAATTATGGTGATGTCGTTATCCACAATCATCCTTCCGGGGATCTGAACCCCTCTGCGGCTGATATTGAGGTCGCCTCACAATTTGGCTCGTTGGGGGTCGGGTTCTACATTGTCAACAATGCAGTCGATGATCTGTATCGGGTGGTTGAGGCTTTTGCCGAAAAAAATACGCAGAAACTCGATCCGGAACAAATTGCCGGATTGTTGGGAGCGGATGGTGTTATTTCCAAAAAACTCCCCGATTACGAAGATCGCCCTGAGCAGTTGCACATGGCGTTTGTGGTTGCCGATGCCTTTAACAAAAGTCAGCTGGCCGTCGTTGAGGCGGGGACCGGTATCGGGAAGAGTCTCGCCTATCTGGTTCCGGCGTTGCTCTGGGCGCGAACCAATCAGGAACGGGTGGTTATTTCGACCCGGACGATCAATCTGCAAGAGCAGTTGATGCGCAAAGATCTGCCCTTTTTGGACAGAGCCACCAATATCGATTTCAATGCGGTCTTGGTTAAAGGGCGCAGCAATTATTTCTGTCATCGACGCGGTGAAATGGCTGGACGTGAGTTAGGATTGTTTGATCAACAGCAGGTTGAAGAGTTGAAGCAGATCTTTCAATGGGCTGAATCGACCGCGGATGGTTCCAGGGAGGATCTCGCTTTTATCCCCAGCTATCAGGCCTGGGATGAGGTTCGTTGTGAAGCCGACCAGTGTGCCAGAGTGCGTTGCCAATATTACAGGCGCTGTTTTTTCCATAAAGCCCGGCGGCGAGCCGCACGTGCCGATATTCTGGTGGTCAACCACTCGTTACTGCTCTCCGATCTGGCGCTGCGACAGGAAACCGATAATTACACCGCAACAGCTGTATTACCCCCGTTTGAACGGGTGATTCTCGACGAAGCCCACCATCTTGAAGATGTTGCCACCAGCCATTTTTCTTCACAACTGACCCGCTTTACCTTCTCGCGGGTGTTGAACCGGTTACGCCACCCGCGGAAGTTTAATCAGGGGCTGCTGCCCCGTTTACTTGATCAATTATCGCAGGAGCTGCCCGATTCACTGGATGATCTTTACCGAACCCTGCATGGTGAGATTGAATCACTGCTGATAAAACGACAGCAGCTGTTCGATCTGGCGGTGGATGAATTACAGAGTATTGCCGAAGAGTTGCCCGAATCTCTCGGCAAGAGAGTCAGCTCCAGGTTTGAGTTAAAACACCGAATCGTGCCGGATTTCATGCAAACACCGGTCTGGCAACAGCTTTGTCAGCGGGTTGAGCGCTTAAGGGTGGGGAGCGCGGAGTTGGCGCAGGGAATTTCGGGATTGTTGCGTACCTCTGAGGCTTTACCCGATGCGGTTGCCGATAAAGTGAACTCATCACTGGTTGATCTGCGTGGTATCGGCGGGCGGCTTGAAGGGCTTGCAGCCGATCTGGGTTCATTTCTGGCGGTGGCGAAAAACAGTTGTGTCTGGGTTGAAATCCGTGAAGGGCGGATAGGACGTAAAAAAGGGTTGATTACCAGCCTCTGCCAGGCTCCCCTGGAAGTTGCTGAAAGTCTCAATCGGGCTCTGTACCAGCGCTTTCGGAGTCTGGTCATGACCAGTGCCACATTGACAGTTGCCGGAGCTTTTGGTTATTTTCATTCACGGGTTGGCCTTGACCGGGTTGAACCCAACCGGCTGGTTGAACTGGTACTCGATTCTCCCTTCGATTATCAACAGCAGGCTCTGGTTGCCGTGCCGACCGATCTGCCGGAACCGGGTAAACCTGGATTTAGCGAAGCGGTTCGCGATGCGGTCGAAAAAGCGCTGCTCTGCAGCCGGGGGCGCAGTTTTGTTTTATTTACCTCCTATGCTTTGCTGCGGCAGGTCCATGATGAATTGGCACCGGTGTTGGAAGCACAACGCTTGCCTTGTTTACGCCAGGGGCAGGAGAACCGGCATCGATTGTTGAAACGTTTTGCCGAAGCCGAAAACAGTATCCTTTTTGGCACCGATTCATTCTGGGAGGGGGTCGATGTGCCGGGACGTTCACTGGAACAGGTGGTTATTGCCCGTTTACCATTCCGGGTGCCAACTGAACCGGTTCTGGAAGCACGTTCTCAAGCGATAGAGCAGCGTGGTGGCGATGCGTTTATGGAATACACGGTTCCACAGGCGGTGATCCGCTTCAAGCAGGGTTTCGGGCGATTGATCCGGCACCGTAAGGACCGCGGTGTTGTTTTGATTCTGGATGCACGTGTGGTAAAAAGGGGGTATGGGCGGATGTTTCTGCGCTCACTGCCACCTGCGAGAGTGGTGCGTGGCAGCAGCAATGCGGTGTTTACCGAAGTTGGACGATTTTTTAGCGAAGAAAATGTGTAATTATTGAAACTGTTCAGCAATGCCTTGAGGCACCCATTCCAAGGGCCACTTTGCGCCGTCCATGGCCGTTCGACTGTCGCCGTCCGTGGCGACAGACGC
>LLYT01000082.1 GCA_002049545.1 Deltaproteobacteria bacterium tcs-42
CTTCTCCCGCCCGCCTCACGACGTAGCGAGTTACTTACCTCCGGCAACCCCGTTCGATGGGTGCGACGGGGAGGTGCTACCCGGAGTGATAATCCTGATGTTGGCCTCCTATGTCTCTCACGGTTACACAGGGACGGACTGTCACCGTCACTGAGGGAAACGGGCTGCGAGTCGCCCGTTACAACAAATATATAGTCTGATTTTCATTGACGCTTGCGCAAAAATGATTCTTTTTTGCACAACTCATGAGATGGCTAAGCAAAATTTCACAAACAAAGGCCTTGTTTAAAATGAATCAACGGCAACAAGAAATCATCACTCTTGTTCAACAACTTGGCTTCGTCTCAGTCGAAACCCTCTCTCACGATTTCAATGTCACACCACAAACAATCCGTCGCGATATCAATGCCCTTTGTCAGCAACAATTACTGACTCGCTATCATGGTGGCGCAGGTCTTTCTTCAAACGTGGAAAATGTTGAGTACGCAGCCCGCCAAGTGATGAATCTGGAGGGAAAACAGCGTATTGCCAGAATGGCCGCAAACCAGATCCCCGATCAAGCTTCCATTTTTATCAATATCGGCACCACAACGGAAGAAGTTGCCAAAGCACTCCTCAATCATACGGGATTGAGAATTATCACCAACAATTTAAATGTTGCCGCCATCCTACGCAGCAATCCCAGCTTTGAAATCATTATAGCAGGTGGTGTCGTTCGGCAACGTGATGGCGGCATTACCGGTGAAGCGACCATTGATTTGATTCGTCAGTTCAAAGTGAATTTTGGCATCATTGGTATCTCGGGCATTGACCCTGATGGAACTTTACTCGATTTTGACTACCACGAAGTCCGGGTTGCCCAAGCGATCATCGAAAATTCCCGCCAGGTTTTTCTCGTCGCTGATCACACAAAGTTTGACCGCAATGCGATGGTTCGCCTGGGCAGCATAGACCAGATTGATGATCTGTTTACCGACCGTTATCCCCCGGAACATATTGTAGCCATGCTCGCGGAAAAAAATGTCGCACTGCACACGGCCGACGACACATCCTCCGCAGAGTGCTTAACAGAAAAATCAAACTAAGGTGAGGACAATTTCTCCATGTCGATGGTTTTAGAAAACGTGACCAAACTGATCGGAAATGAATGCCATATCAATGACATTTCACTCCAACTCGAACCGGGGACTTTCAACATTTTTCTCGGCAGAACCTTGTCTGGCAAAACCACCTTGATGCGATTGATGGCCGGCCTCGACAAACCGACAAAAGGGCGGATCCTGATGGATGGTCAGGATTTGACCCGCGTGTCGGTCCGAAAACGTGACGTAGCGATGGTTTATCAGCAGTTTATCAATTACCCTTCAATGACCGTTTATAAAAACATAGCCTCCCCATTACGTCTGGCAAAAGTTTCCGCAGCTGAAATTGACCGCAAGGTTCGCGAAGTTGCCGAGATGCTGCATATTGAAGCACTACTGAATCGATTACCAGTGGAGCTCTCAGGTGGCCAGCAGCAACGCACGGCGATTGCTCGTGCGCTGGTCAAAGATGCTGAACTGTTATTGCTGGATGAGCCGTTGGTCAATCTCGACTATAAATTGCGCGAAGAATTGCGTGTTGAAATGAGCGAAATTTTCAAACGCCGCAAATCAATTGTCGTTTACGCCACAACCGAGCCAGTTGAAGCTCTCGCTCTCGGTGGCAATACCGCGGTTCTCCATGAAGGGGGTCTGGAACAGTTTGGTTCAACGATTGAAGTTTATCAACACCCGCAAACAACCCGGATCGCTCAGGCGTTCAGTGACCCGGCAATGAACTTTGTCGCTGGGAAAATAGAGGCGAACAATTTACACCTGAATGGTACCTCACCAGCCCCTCTCCAAGGCCATCTCAGCACATTGAAGCCGGGCAATTACCAATTTGGCATGCGCGCCAACCATCTCAAACTTAAGCGCGAATCCGCCGCCGAAATTGAATTTCAAACAACCATCGATCTGTCTGAAATCAGTGGATCCGAGACTTACCTGTACGTTATTCACGACGACAGAATATGGGTCATCCAACAACAGGGAGTTCACCTGCATCAGATGGGGGAGCAAACTAAAGTTTATATTGATCCGGCCAAATTGTATATTTTCGACGTCAACGATCATCTGGTTTGTGCTCCAAGCGGTGATCCATCAGAACTGAAACAAAGGGTGCGATAATGGCTCAAATAGATCTCAATAAACTGGCGCATTCATATCTCTCCAAGCCAACCAGTGAGTCTGATTTTGCACTTCAGGAAATGAATCTTTCCTGGAAAGATGGCCACGCATATGCACTGCTGGGTCCTTCTGGTTGCGGCAAAACCACACTTTTAAATATCATTTCAGGGTTAGTCACCCCCTCGCACGGGAAGGTTCTGTTCGATGGCAATGACGTCACGAAACAACTACCTCAAGAGCGCAATATTGCGCAGGTATTTCAATTTCCAGTCATCTACGACACAATGACTGTTTACAACAATCTGGCTTTTCCACTGCGCAACCGTAAACACCCTGAGGCTGAAATCCGTGAGCGGGTCCATGAGATTGCCGAAATGCTGGAGCTCGAAGATGTACTGAACAGACGAGCTGCCAATCTCAGTGCCGACGCCAAACAGAAAATTTCTCTTGGCCGGGGGCTGGTTCGTAGCGATGTCGCAGCAGTCCTGTTCGACGAACCCCTCACTGTTATCGATCCACACCTTAAAGTTATGTTACGCCGCAAACTCAAGCAGATCCATGCCCGCTTTAAGCTCACCATGATCTACGTCACTCACGACCAATTGGAGGCTTTAACCTTTGCCGATCAGGTCGTCGTCATGGATCAAGGGCAAATTCTACAAATCGGTTCACCTCAGGATCTTTTTGAAAACCCGCAACATACCTTTGTCGGTCATTTTATCGGCAGTCCGGGGATGAACTTCACCCCCTGCGAGATACAAAACGGTACGGTCCATATCGATGATCGACACATCCAGATCGGGCCCGGATATGAAAATCTAAGCGGCCATTTTGAATTGGGAATTCGACCCGAATTTCTGACTCTACATAATGAAAATATTCAGGGATCCCATCAGGTCACCATTCAAGGGACAGAAGATCTGGGCAATTGCACAATCGTCACCGTGCTGTTGGGGAAACACAGCCTCAAGGTTAAGATGCCAGAAGATCAGGAGGTTCCTGCAGACATTGGTTTTCTGGAATTTCCGCCGCAGTGGATCAGAATTTATGCCGATGGAAAACTGATCAATGCCATCTCAACTGAGAACCGGAATCGGGAGCTTGCACAATGAATAAATGGGAAGATAACAAAGCCTGGTTCCTGGTGATCCCGGTTTTTCTGATTGTTGCCGTCTCTGCCATTATCCCTCTGATGACCGTCGTCAATTATTCAATTCAGGACATCTTCGGCCCCGATAACCGGATCTTTGTCGGCATTGAGTGGTACCAGGAAGCACTGTCCGATCACCGCTTGCACGCTGCATTTCAGCGCCAGCTTTTGTTTTCAGGTCTGGTACTGCTGATCGAGATCCCCCTGGGAATTTTGATTGCTTTGACAATGCCTAAACGGGGTTGGGGAGCATCCCTCAGTCTGGTTCTGGTGGCATTGCCACTACTGATCCCGTGGAATGTTATCGGCACCATCTGGATTATTTTTATGCGTCCCGATATCGGCCTTTTAGGTTCGGCGATCAATGGCCTGGGGATTCCTTTTGATCATACTGCGGCCTCCCTTGATGCCTGGGTTACAGTGATGTTGATGGAAGTGTGGCATTGGACGCCACTGGTTGTCCTGATGGCCTATGCTGGCCTACAAGCGATTCCAGAAGCTTACTTTCAGGCGGCACGTATCGATGGAGCGTCAGCATGGTCGGTTTTCCGTTACATTCAATTGCCAAAGATGCGCGGAGTGCTGACGATTGCGATATTGTTGCGCTTTATGGACAGCTTCCTGATTTACGCTGAACCTTTTGTCTTGACCGGAGGTGGTCCCGGAAACTCCACGACGTTCCTGTCGATATACCTGGTTAAACAGGCGGTCGGTCAGTTTGACCTGGGGCCCGCTTCCGCCTTTTCAATCATTTACTTCCTGATCGTACTGTTGGCCTGTTGGATATTCTACCAGGCACTCCTGAAGGTCGGGACGGGGGATAAACAATGATAGCGTCGCAAAATGTCCGCCCTTTTATATTTGTTTGTGAAGGCTTTAAATTATGAAACTTCAAAAAAGAACCGTCGGCTTGATTATCTATTTTATTCTGCTGCTGCTGCCCATTTACTGGATGCTGAATATGTCGCTACGGACGAACTCAGATATACTCAGCATGTTTACCTTTTATCCACATGAGCCGACCATTGATAACTATATAAAAATCTTCACCGATAAATCCTGGTATTCAGGATATCTGAACAGTCTCTATTACGTCAGTATGAATGTTGCCATCTCTCTACTGACAGCACTTCCTGCAGCTTACGCGTTTTCGCGTTATAGTTTTCTCGGAGACAAGCATCTGTTTTTCTGGTTATTGACCAATCGCATGGCTCCGCCGGCAGTTTTTCTGCTCCCATTTTTTCAGCTCTATTCAACCTTCAATCTGATCGACACCCACTTTGCCGTTGCCCTCGCCCACTGCTTGTTCAATGTGCCATTGGCAGTCTGGATTCTGGAGGGCTTCATGTCTGGAGTCCCCCGGGAGATTGATGAGATGGCCTACATCGATGGCTACAGCTTCCCCCGTTTTTTCCTCACCGTCTTTACGCCACTTATCCGTACCGGCATTGGTGTCACCGCCTTTTTCTGTTTCATGTTCTCCTGGGTGGAACTCCTGCTGGCCAGAACTTTGACAACCACAGCGGCCAAGCCCATTGCCGCCACGATGACACGGACCGTCAGCGCTTCCGGACTGGACTGGGGATTGCTTGCAGCAGCAGGTATTCTGACCATCGTTCCAGGAGCATTGGTGATCTGGTTTGTACGTAACCACCTCGCCAAGGGCTTTGCCCTTGGGCGAGTTTAACAAGGCAAACATATGAATTTGACGTGGATGGCATGGACACTGCCAACAGCAATATTTTTTATCGCCATTGTTTCCATTCTGACGGCCATGACGATCTGGCAGATCAAAGCTCCAAGTGCTGAACGTAAGGGTTTTTTACCAATCTCCACGACTCCGGGGGACCGCCTGTTTATCGGTCTGCTGAGTAGTGCCTTTATCCATCTCGCCTGGATAGGGTTAACAACGTTGAACCTCTGGATCGCTTTTGTTATTGCGTTAATCTGGATAATTGTCTTGATGCGCTGGGGATAAAGATTTTTCACGGAACTTCTCTTTATCGGTATTTTGCACCTTCGTACCGACAAAAGAATCCGGGGAACCATATCATTGGTGAAAGGTGCAAAGGAAGGAGAGAGTGATGCTAGAAGAAATTCGCAAGAGAAGCACAAACGTGGGGCTGTTGCTCGGTCTCACCGTAGCATTGCTGATGGGCTTCACAACATCGGCAATCGCGGACATGGCTGCTGCCGAAAAGTGGGTCAGCAATGAATTCCAACCATCAACCCTTTCAACAGCCGATCAACTCAAAGAGATGGAATGGTTTATTAATGCCGCGAAACCATTCAAAGGGATGAAAATCAAAGTTGTCTCTGAAACGATCCCAACCCACGAATACGAATCCAAAGTTCTGACCAAGGCATTTAAAGAGATTACCGGAATTGAAGTTGTCCATGACCTGATTCAGGAAGGTGATGTCATCGAAAAACTGCAAATCCAGATGCAGTCCGGTGAGAATGTTTTTGATGCCTACATCAATGACTCCGACCTGATTGGTACCCACTACCGGTACGGACACGTTGTCAACCTGACCGACTGGATGGCTGGTGAAGGCAAAGATGTCACCCTGCCCACTCTCGATATTGATGATTTCATGGGCAAATCATTCACGACAGGTCCAAACGGAAAACTCTATCAACTTCCTGACCAGCAATTTGCCAACCTCTATTGGTTCCGTTATGACTGGTTCAACCGTGCTGATTTTAAAAAGCAATTTAAAGATATTTATGGCTACGAGCTAGGAGTGCCTGTCAACTGGTCCGCCTACGAAGATATCGCCGAATTTTTCAGCGAGCATGTCAGAGAAATTGACGGAAAAGCAATCTACGGCCATATGGATTATGGTAAAAAAGCTCCCGACCTCGGCTGGCGCTTTACCGATGCCTGGCTGTCAATGGCAGGTGCAGGCGACAAAGGGATTCCAAACGGTAAACCAGTTGATGAATGGGGCATCCGGGTTGATGAAAACAACCGCCCTGTCGGTGCCAGTGTCAGTCGTGGTGGTGCCGCCAACGGCCCCGCAGCAAAATACTCCCTGCGCAAATATATGGAGTGGCTGCGCAAATATGCCCCTCCAGGGGCTCTGGGGATGGACTTTTATCAATCCCTGCCAAGTCTGGCCAAAGGAAACGTCGCTCAGCAGATTTTCTGGTACACCGCTTTTACCGCATCGATGGTTGAAGAAGGGATTCCAGTGGTTAATGCCGATGGCACTCCAAAGTGGCGTATGGCTCCCTCCCCACACGGTCCCTACTGGGAAGAAGGGATGAAGCTTGGTTATCAGGATTGTGGTTCCTGGACCCTGTTTAACAGCACTCCAATTGATCGCCGCAAGGCCGCCTGGCTGTTTGCCCAGTTTACTGTTTCCAAGTCTGTTTCTTTGAAAAAAGCTCACGTTGGTCTGACTCCAATTCGTGACAGCGACATCCGCGATATCTCCTTCACCAAGCGCGCCCCAAAATTAGGCGGCTTGGTTGAATTTTATCGCAGCCCTGCACGGGTTGCCTGGACACCAACCGGAACCAATGTTCCTGATTATCCAAAGCTGGCACAACTGTGGTGGCAGAATATCGGTGAAGCCGTCGCCGGTGAAGTGACTGTCAGTACCGCCATGGACAACCTGGCTCGCGAGCAGGACAAAGTTCTCAAACGGATCGCTCGGAGTAAATCCCAAGGCAATCTTGGTCCACTCATGAACAAAAAACGTGATGAAGCCTACTGGTTGAATAAGCCGGGATCACCCAAAGCAAAACTTGCTAACGAAAAGCCTCAAGGTGAAACCGTCAACTACGATGATCTCATCAAAGCATGGCGAGCGGGTAAGGCTCGTTAGTGTCATGGCATCTGTGAACTATCGCAGATGACTGACACAAGTCTAAGTATTTGTTTGATATTTTCACCTCCAGGGGCCGGCGTTATCAGCTCCGGTCCCTGATCTTTTATTACAACGTATTCTAAACCCCGAAACTTCTGGGGGAGGCGACCATGGGAAGAGAGAAGAATCTAGAAAAACTCAAAGATGGCAACACATTTGACCTGATCATTATTGGCGGTGGAGCCACCGGATGCGGGGTTGCCCTTGATGCGGCAACACGTGGCTTAAAAGTTGCGCTGATTGAGAAAAATGATTTCTCTGAAGGGACCAGTGGTCGCAGCACCAAACTGGTTCATGGTGGAGTTCGCTATCTGGAAATGGCGGTCAAAAAACTGGACGTGGTGCAGTACAATCTGGTGAAGGATGGTCTGCACGAGCGTGGCTTGCTGCTCAAAAATGCCCGTCACCTGTCAAACCGCATCTCCTTTGTTACCCCGCTGTACAAGTGGTTTGACGTCCCCTACGTGTTTGCTGGTCTGAAATTTTATGACATTCTCTCAGGTAAACAGAATATTGGCCACAGCCGTCTGTTGAGTCGCAAACAAGCCCTGCAGCGTTTCCCGGGATTAAAATCAGAGGGTCTCAAAGCAGGTGTCCTCTATTACGACGGGCAGTTTCACGATGCCCGTATGGCACTCTCTTTGGCTTTAACAGCAGAGCAGCATGGTGCAGTGATTACCAATCATGTTGCGGTCAGTGGCCTTGTCAAAGAAAATGGAAAAGTATCCGGGGCAGAACTCACCGATTCTTTGAGTGGTGAAACCTGGCAGTTAAAAGCTAAAGGGGTGATTAATGCCACTGGTCCGTTTGTCGACCAGATCAGATTGATGGACAAGCCGAACGCATCCAAAATTATCACCACCAGCACCGGTATTCATATTATTCTGGATAAACGCTTTGCTCCGCCTGATGCGGGATTAATGATCCCTGAAACTGAAGATGGCCGGGTCCTCTTTGTTCTCCCCTGGGAAAACCACGCCCTGGTCGGAACCACCGATGAACCGGCAGAGGTCACCGAACATCCGCTGCCACTGGATCAGGAGATTGACTATCTGTTGCGTCATGTCACCCACTATTTCAACCTGCAGGTCAGTCAGTCCGACGTAAAAGCGGTCTGGTCGGGATTGCGTCCCCTCGTTTCCGATCCCAAAGCTGCCGACACCGCTAAACTCGCTCGAGACCATGTCATTGAAGACAGTGAAGATGGCCTGTTAACCATTGCTGGCGGTAAATGGACAACTTACCGGAAAATGGCTTTGGATACCGTCGATCATGCCCTCAAACAGTTCAATCTGACGGCCCCCAAGCCAACCTGCCAGACCGAGCAACAACCGATTCTGGGCAGTGCCGATTACAATGAAAAAGGCGACCTTGACCTGATTAATAAATATGCTTTTGACCCCGACGTCGCCGCTTACCTCAATCGCACCTACGGCGATCAGGCCGAGAAAATTGCCGAGCTTACTTTAGAAGGTTACGCTGCCCGTCTGGCTGAAAATCATCCTGTCCTGGAAGCAGAGGTTCTTTACGCCGCCAGGTTTGAATTGGCTGAACGGGTCATTGATGTGCTGGCTCGGCGAATGCCGATAGCGCTTCTGGATACCGAAGCTGCCAAGCAAGCGGCACCTCGGGTTTTGGAGATCATGGCAAAAGAGTTGGGCTGGGACCAACAGCGCTGCGATGATGAAACAAAATGGACAGAACAACGCCTGACTAAAGCCCTATAGAAGCTGGGCCTCCTGCAAAATCCGTCATCCTTGTTTCTGCGGCTGTAACCCGACTTCTCCCTGCACTTTTCGATTGATACAGAGCCTTATCTGCCAATGCGATCAGCTCAGCAGGGGATTGATCCTGCAAAGGAACGAGGGTTGCAGCACCCACACTGATGGTAACAATTTCGGAAATATCTGAGTATGAGTGCTCAACCGCCAACTCTGCGATCACGCCCAAAGCCCGATCGCCGACATGCAGAGCAGCATCCAGATCAGCCTCTGGCAAAATTAAGGCAAATTCCTCACCACCATAACGGGCAACCAGGTCGGCTGGACGTAAAATCGCACCAGCGAGAGCTTTTCCCACCCGACGCAAACAATCATCCCCTGCTTGATGACCGTAATGATCATTGTATTTTTTGAAGAAATCGATATCTGCAATTAATAATGATAGCGGCTTCTTGTCCCGGCTCAGCCTCTTCCATTCCTGCGCAAGAACTTCATCGAACCTGCGTCGATTAGCAATTTGGGTCAATCCATCAACCAAGGCAATCTGCTTCAATGTTTCATTCAGTTCCGCAAGTTTCTGAGTTGCCCGTTTGCGGTCGGTGATATTCTTGAACTGGCAGACAATACCGGTAGAACCGACGATTGTGGTGAGGGGAGCAACGCTGAGGATATAATGTTCCAGATCTTCAGGTTTTCCCGTCAGCTGAATATCATACTCCCGTTGTATATTTGTTTCGGCAACTTTCAGTGGACAGGAGCCTTTTTGACAGTGCCCGTAACTCAACAGATCGGCACAATTTTTCCCGATCACATCCTCAGACGATTTGCCAAGTAACTGGAGCATGGAATCATTGGCACGGATCACAATACCATCGTCGCTAACAATCCACATGGCATCGGTAACTTTCCTGAAAACCTGTTCAAGTTCCATGCTGATCATCTCAGCATCAAGCCGTTTACTGTTGTTATCAGCAATAATTTGCTCAAGTGACAACTGAGTTGCTTCTAAATTTCCACAACGCTGCAATAACTCACGATTTTTATCTGCAAGGTGATCAAGTTTCAGCTTCAAATCCTGAATTGTTTCAGTCATCGTACCCTCAAATGAAATCGATCTCCCCCCACATTTTAGCTCTTAACGATGTACCTATCCTCTTTTTTCCTGACAGTAAAAACACCCCAGAATTTAAAACGAACTGATTGACAAAGGGGCAGAAGCGAGATTTCTAAACTTACTCTAAGAAAACCATAAAATCAACATCAATCCGCGAGGATAATACGGTAAATTATTCGTAACTGTTCAGCAATGCCTTGAGGCACCCATTCCAAGGGCCACTTTGCGCCGTACATGGCCGTTCGACTGTCGCCGTCCGTGGCGACCTATCAGTAGTGGTGGTGAATAGTTACAATTATTCTAACCTTAAAACGGCTATCATCCGCAATAGTTTTTGTTTTATCATAGCCTAACCTGCTAATATTACATTTCTTTCAGTCAGTTCTTGTTGTTATCCCAGCAATGTGCGAGCCCCAGAGATATTCGCGCGTTACAATGGAAAACAAATCGGTTCTATCCACCAAAAAAAGGTGGATGTGACATAGTTTGACACAGTCATATGGGAACATAGCTCCAAAAGGA
>LLYT01000083.1 GCA_002049545.1 Deltaproteobacteria bacterium tcs-42
ACTGTCGCCGTCCGTGGCGACAGACGCCCTTTCCATGGGTACCACAAGCCCCTATCAGTAGTGGTGGTGAATAGTTACAACCGATCAACAAAGGGAGCCTCCATGAGCTTTGGAAATCTAAAAATAGGCACAAAAATCTATCTGGTCATTGCGATAATCATCCTGATTTTCACCCTGGCAATCAGTTGGATCTATACCAGTTATCGGGGTCAGATCTATACGACTGCCGAGCTCAAACTTAAAGCAGCGACAGACACCGCCGCTGGGACTATTGACCATTACAGCAAAATGGCATCCAACGGCACCCTCACAACTGAACAAGCTCAAGCCGCCGCAATAGCAACGATCAAGAGTCTGCGTCTTGAGGGTGGCAAGCTTTATTTCTGGATCAATGACACCCAGCCAAAAATGATCATGCATCCGATCAAACCGGCACTGGATGGAAAAGACCTGTCTGGATCGAAAGATCCAAATGGCAAGCATCTATTTGTCGAGATGGTCAAGGCAACTGAAAAAACCGGGGCAGGGTTTGTCAAATACATGTGGCCAAGACCGGGCAAGGAAAAGCCTGTACCCAAACTATCTGCCGTCAAAAGAAGTCCAGCCTGGAACTGGATTGTCGGCTGTGGTATTTACGTCGATGACCTGGAAGCTAAGATCAACAAAGCTTTTTACACCATTCTGATCATCGTTCTTATCGCCATTGTCCTTGCAATACTCTTAACCTACCTGCTGTCTCGCTCTATTGCTACCCCCATGAGACAAGCTGTTGAAATGTTAGGTGACATTGAAAAAGGACACCTGTCCGGTCGTCTCAATCTGAACAGAAAAGATGAAGTCGGTACAATGGCTCAAGCGATGGATCGGTTTGCTGACGATATGCAACATGACGTTATCGGCTCACTGCAGAAGCTGTCTGACGGCAACCTGAATATGAACCTTGTAACACGCGACAGCCAGGACGAAATACGCGGAGCTTTCAATAAACTTGAAAACGACCTGAATGAGGTTATGGGTTCCATACAGAATGCCGGGCAGCAGATATCTGCAAACAGTACCAGCGTCAGCGATTTTTCTCAGTCACTCTCACAAAGCGCAACCGAATCGGCCGCATCACTGGAAGAAATTTCGGCATCCCTGAGTGAATTATCCGGCCAAACCAAGCTCAATGCCGACAATGCCAACCAGGTTAACGTTCTCTCCAGTGAAGCGAAACAGGCAACCGAAGAAGGGAAAGCCAGAATGGGGCAAATGATCTCTGCGATGGGCGAGATCAGTGAGGCGGGACAAAGTATCAATAAAATCATCAAGGTTATTGATGAAATTGCCTTCCAGACCAACCTGCTGGCACTCAATGCTGCCGTCGAGGCGGCACGTGCCGGGCAACACGGTAAAGGCTTTGCGGTCGTCGCTGAAGAGGTTCGCAATCTGGCGGCACGCAGTGCCAAAGCGGCCAGCGAAACAGCGGAACTGATAGAAGGTTCGGTCGAAAAAACCAGTAACGGCTCTCAAATCGCCAACCAGACCGCCGAATCACTTGAAAATATCTTTGGCGGTGTCTCCAAGGTTTCCGATCTGGCAGAAGAGATTGCTGCTGCCTCCAACGAGCAAGCCTCCGGCATCGGCCAGATCAACGAAGGGGTGGGTCAGATCGATCAGGCTATTCAACAGAACACCTCCACCGCTGAAGAAAGTGCCGCTGCAGCTGAAGAATTATCGAGCCAGGCTGCAGAACTTCTCAATATGCTCCAGCGCTTTCAGTTGAAAGGGCGTAACCAACAATCGATGGGCTATCAACAACCGGCTCCCGTCAGGCAAGCACCACAGAGTCAGCCGGTCAGCAATAATTGGGGTGGAGCACCAGCGAGCAAACCACAACAGGCGATAACACTGGATGATGAAGAATTCGGCAAGTTCTAAGAATTGACAAGTAGGGGCACCCCCCTGTGGGTGCCCCTGCAAGAAAATATCCATTTCATTCCAGGATCACCCCTGCAGAGCACGGCAAATCACTTCCGCCAAACGCGTAGACATCCCTGCTACCTGCTGCAACTCTTCCAACGATGCAGCACGGATTTTTTTCAAACTACCAAAATGTTTCAATAAAGCTTTTCTTCGCGCTGGCCCGACACCGGGAATATCTTCCAGAGATGAGCGCAAGGTTGCCTTGCTACGCAATTTTCGATGGTAGGTTATCGCAAAGCGATGTGCTTCATCGCGTAAGCGTTCGAGAAGAAACAGACTCGCTGATCCATGCCGAAAGCTCACCGGGTTTTTTCTGCCGGGGAGAAAAAACCGCTCTTCACTGCGCTCGACAACGTGACCCTGCACATTCGCCATAACCCGGCTTTTGGCGATACCGACGGCACCAATTTTCCCCCTTAAGTTGAATTCATCCAGCACCAGAGTCAAAACTCCAAGCTGCCCTTTACCACCATCAATCAGAATCATATCGGGGAGATTTTCTTCCTCCGTTCCGCGTGTTAATCGCCTGCGCAGCACCTCCCGTAACGATGCATAGTCATCAGCCCCTTCAACCGTTTTGATTTTAAAACGACGATACTCAGCCGGTGCAGGCTCACCGTGCAACAAAACCACCATGCTCCCCACCGATTGGTTCCCCTGAACGTTTGAAATATCATAGCATTCCATCCGCGCCGGTAAACAAGGCAGATGAAACTTGAGCCGCAATTCCTCGAGTAACTGTTGACGTGCTTTTTGCCGTTGCCCCCGTTGACGATAAGATTCTGCTGCATTTTTTTGCGCCATGCGGCAGAGACGTTTCTTTTCACCACGCTGCGGAGTCATCAGGCGAACCTTTTTACCCCGTTTCTCGCTCAACCATTCTCCGAGCAAATCGGCACTTTCCAGTGGAATAGGGAGCAATAATTGATCGGGAAGAATCACTTTGGCGGAATAATATTCCTGGAGAAAACCACTGAGCAATTCGGACAGATCGAGTTTCCATTCCAGCGGATAACTACGTCGACCGATCAAGCGACCCTGACGAATAAACAGCAGCGTCACCTCAACCTCACCACCATCCTGATGCAAGCCGATGACATCCTGATTACCACCGCCATATCCGGTCACTTTCTGCTTTTCAACACTCTTTTCAATTGCGGAGATCTGATCACGAAGCCGCGCCGCATCTTCAAAGCGCATCGCCTCAGAAGCTTCTTTCATCTGTTGCTCCAAGCGGACAATAACTTCCGATTCTCGCCCTTCCAATAACTGAATGACCCCATCCACCAACTTGCGATAGTCGGCCTGACTGATTTTCCCGTGACAAGGGGCACTGCATTGGCCGATTTGATGAAACAAACAAGGCCGGCCACGCTTACTGCAACGCTGAATGGAAGAGTGGCGCAAGGGGAAAATCCGATAGATCTCCTTAAGGGTTTCACGGATGGCAGAAGCTGAAGAGTAGGGGCCGAAATAGTGGGCACCATCGTTTTTAACCTGCCGGACAACCTGCATCATGGGAAAAGGGTCGTTCAGATCAATGCGGACCGAAACGTAGGTTTTATCGTCACGCAGATCGATGTTGTAATGGGGTCGATATTTCTTGATCAGGGTATTTTCTAAAAGCAAGGCCTCTTTTTCGGTATCGGTGATAATAACTTCAATCCGCTGGACCTTCTCCATCAATAGCGGTATGTGGAGCCGTCCATCGCCACCCGTGGAGAAATAACTGCGCAACCGGCTACGCAGATGCTTGGCCTTGCCGACATAGAGAACTTCATCATTCTCACCAAACATCTGGTAAACACCGGGAGACTGTGGATACCTTTTAAAATCGATATTCATCATCGCTTAAGCATAATCAAGAATGGTCACCGAATAAAGAGCTGTTTGTATTGACGGGATTTTGTCTTTTACTTACCGGGCTTATTCGATATATTATGACAAGTATTCAGATAGAATTGGTTAAGCAGATATCTTCATCTTCCCCGACTCAAAACAGGAATCAATGTGAATCCATTCTGGAGCAATATTTTTCGCAGCAACGGCTATAAGCAGACTTTAGCTTACTTTCTCAGCACCATACCAATGTTCAAAGAACTGGATGATCGCGAACTGGGATTTCTGGAAAACATTGTCCATGTGCGAAATTACGAGGCAGAAGAAATCGTATTCAGCGAGGGGGATGTTGGCTCGGGAATGTACTCTATCCGCTCGGGGAAAGTGCAGATTTTCAACCGCGACGAACAGGGAAAAGAGACTGAACAAGCCCTTCTGGAGGTCGGTGATTTTTTTGGTGAAGTGGCCTTGACCGCATCGAGACCCCGCTGCGCCTCAGCTCGAACAACGGAGCCTACCGTACTGGTGGGATTGTTTCGTTCCGACATGTTGGAAGCGGTACGTCGCCATCCCGTACCATCCGCAAAGATTATGCTTGGCTTAAACCGAGTCATCAGTGACCGGTTATTACAATGCAGCGTTCAGCTGGAAGATTTAAAACAACAGCTGGCCGCCAGTCAGAAGCAGGCAGATGAGTAGTCAAAGCGGCATGAGCCGCGCGCAAGTCGCTGTCCTCTATCTGACCCTGACAGCTGCAATTGCAACGGGAATCGCAATCTACTCCTCAGCTTCAACGGTTACGGTGCTATTTAAAACAGCGACAACCGGCTTGTTCTTACCCCTGCTGCTGTCGCTCATCGTTTCTTTCCTGCTTGATCCCGTTGTGCAGTTTTTTGAAGATAAAAAAATCAACCGGACCCTGAGCATCTTTATCGTCTACTTCCTGATGTCTGCACTGATCTTCCTCCTTTTATTGATTGTCGGAATACCCAACTGGGAAGGGATGATCAATGCGTTAAAAGCCGATTTTCCGCGTTATATCAGTCGCGCTATCGAATGGTTGAGTGGTCTGCTGGCAGTCGCCCAGCAACATTTCCCCTTTATCGAGAATTATGATCTTGCCGAACGTTTGCGCTCGACATCGCAGTCTTTCTTTGGTTTGATTTTGATGGAAACCCCGCGTTCAGCTATCAAAATTGGCAGTTTACTGTTGCTGGTGCCCCTCTTTTCTTTCTTTTTCCTGCGTGATAACCGCCGCATCATGCGCAGTATTATCTCCTTAACGCCTAACCGTTATTTTGAAATGGTGCTCGACATTTATGCCCATGTCAGTTGGCAACTGTCACATTTTATCAGGGGGAGAATTCTCGAAGCATTGATCATCGGGATCGTTATCTGGCTGGGGCTCTCTTTGACCGATATCCGTTACGCACCAATCCTGGCCGTCATTGCCGGAGCGACAAATCTGGTCCCCTATATTGGTCCCCTCATCGGAATGATCCCCGGGCTGGTTATCGCGTTAGTCGATCTGGGGATGGGTGGGCAGTTCTGGTGGATTCTCTGTGTTTATGTGCTGATCGCCCAGATTATTCTCGATAACTTTATCCTTATCCCGATTTTGATTTCCAAAGTGTCCAATCTGCACCCCCTCTGGGTCATCCTCGCGATTATTATGGGGGGGAAGCTTTACGGAGTCATGGGGATGATCATCGGTGTCCCGATTGCCAGCATCATCAACATCACCTTCCTGGAAATCCACCAATACCGCAGAACTTTCAACCTCTACAATCGCTATTTTACCAACCGGGGAAAGCTACTCTGACAAAATTTTCACCCCATCCCTGAAACAGCGGAAAGGCGGAGCTGCAACACCTTTGAGTATCAACCAACTATATTTTTTGGCCATACAACATAAGACAACAGGCCAAGCGATCAATGCCCACCAAGTTCACGGGACCGTGCCGCAGAGGTCGAGACTGCTTCCATCAGGGTCGTTCGCAACCCATTTTTTTCCAGAGTACTGACACCGGCAATCGCCGTCCCCCCCGGAGAGCAAACCTGATCACGCAAAATTGCCGGATGCTCATCCGTTTCACGGACCATCAAAGCTGCGCCAACCACGGTCTGGACCGCCAACGCATGGGCGATATCGCGGCGCAACCCCTCCCGGACACCACCATCTGCAAGGGCTTCTACCACCGTATAAATATAGGCGGGCCCGGAACCGGACAATCCGGTAGCAGCATCCATCTGTCGCTCATCAATCAACTGGACAACACCAATCGATTCAAACAACTGCCTGACAACAGCCAGGTCTTCTTGACTGGCATATTGACCGCGGCAGATTGCGCTGGCAGCTTCACCAACCAGGGCTGGAGTATTTGGCATCACCCGCACGACCCTGGGAGCTCCCTGGAAAAACTTCTCAATCGACGCAGTCTTGACTCCGGCCAGAATTGAAATGATCAGTTTATCATCACTGTAAACACCGGCAACCTCTTCCAGAACCTCAACAACAATCTGTGGCTTAATCGATAAGACAATCAGATCACAATTCTCCATCAATCCAAGATTGTCCTCTGCCATTTCGATATTAAACGTCTCCACCAGGTGTTCACGGCGCAGATCACTGGGTTCAGATACCATAATCCTGCCGGCGGGAAATGATCCGGAGAGTAACCCTTTAATCATGGCTTCCGCCATATTACCACCACCAATAAAACCTATCTTCTGCACATTTGTCATTTGTTGCCCCTTTATTTTCATTGCGAAGTCACTGAGTTTTGATAATACTCATAATAAATCACGATGGCTAAGTAAAAAGTTCACCAGCGGAAGATAAATTTATCGCCATAAAAACTTTTGAGGGATAAACCATGGATCTCTGGTACACCGAAAAACATAGCGACAACGTCGGGATCACCATGAAAACGACCCGGACCCTTTTTTCTGGAAAGAGTGAATATCAACAACTGGATATTGTCGAAACTCTCGAATTTGGACGGATGATGCTCCTTGACGGCTTGGTGATGGTGACGGAGCGTGATGAGTTCATCTATCACGAGATGATCGTCCATCCGGCACTGTTCACCCATCCCAACCCCAAAAAGGTGCTGGTTATCGGTGGAGGTGATGGTGGCACTATTCGTGAAATCATGAAACACCCGGAAGTTGAACTGGCAGTCCTCTGTGAAATTGACGGCTTGGTGATTGAGAAATCTATCGAATTCCTCCCATCAATGGCCGCTGACATTGACGGGAACAATCCCCGGGTCAAGTTGCATGTCGATGATGGACTGGCTTATATTCGGGAGCAGCAAAACGAATTTGACATTATTCTGGTCGACTCAACCGACCCGATTGGGCCTGCCGTCGGCTTATTTGAAAAAGATTTCTACACATTGGTCTTTACTGCCCTGAAAGATGACGGGATCATGATCGCACAGAGCGAATCCCCTTTTTATCACGCCGTGATACAGAAAATTATGTATCGCAATTTACGGGCGGTATTTCCAATTGTCGAGATGTATCAAGCATTCATCCCAACCTACCCCAGTGGTTTCTGGAGCTTTGCCTTTGCCAGTAAAACCTGTCATCCGTGCAACGATTTCGATCATGATCGGTCGGCCAAGCGAAATTTTCATACCCGCTACTACAATCAGGACCTTCACCTTGGTGCCTTTATGCTGCCAACCTTTGCCCGGGATAACATAGCCGAATGATCACCCCAAGCAAGGATAGCTGGACAGTCAGTGATTCTGCCGCACTCTATGGAATCAACAATTGGGGGGAAGGAAACTTTTCTGTCTCAAGTTCCGGAGAAGTGACCGTGACCCTCCCTTTTCCAACAGGTCAAGTTGCGATTCCTCTCACCGACATCGTTCAAGGAGCCCGTGATCGCGACTACGCATTGCCGCTATTGCTGCGCATCGAAAACCTCCTCGATGCCAGAATCACTCTGATCAATGAAACTTTCCGGCAAGTGATCCTCGCCACCAAATATAACGGCAGCTACAAGGGTGTTTTCCCGATCAAAGTTAACCAGCAATGCGCAGTGATTGAAGAAATCTCTCGTTTCGGAGCAGATTATGGACACGGCCTCGAAGCGGGGAGCAAAGCAGAACTGCTCCTTTGCCTGGCAAACCTGAATGATAACGGCCTGTTGATTTGTAACGGCTATAAAGATCGGGACTATATCGATCTGGGCCTCTGGGCAACAAAGCTTGGCCATCGCTGTTTTTTTGTTATTGAATCGCCGACTGAATTGCCATTGATTATCGAACGCAGTCAACAACTCAACATCAGACCGTTGCTCGGCCTACGCATAAAAGTCTCGGCCAAAGTCAGTGGTCTCTGGACTGAAACCAGCGGTGATCGCAGCAGTTTCGGACTCAGCACAGCGCAGCTGATCGCAACCATCGATCAACTGCGTGACGAAAAGATGATCGACTGCCTGCAGCTGCTTCACTGCCATCTCGGATCACAGATCCCCGACATTGGTGAAATTCAGGCCGGAGTACGGGAAGCCAGTCGTTTCTACGCTGATCTCGCCGCTGAAGGGGTTCCGTTACAGTACCTTGATCTGGGCGGAGGGCTGGCAGTTGACTATATCGGCAATCAATCAGAACATAGTCAATCTCGCAACTATAGCCTGGATAACTACTGTCATTGTCTGGTGACAACCATCAAGGAGACCCTGGCACCACAGAAAATCGATCACCCAACCATTATTACCGAGTCAGGGCGCTTCACCGTTGCCCATACCTCCATTTTACTCTTTAACATCCTCGATGTTATGCGCCATGAACCGATTTCACTTCCAGAAAACTGTCAGCAAGAGATTCATCCCCTGGTTGCCGAACAATATCAACTCTACGAGCAAATTTCGGACCTTGAAGCAGTCGATGCCTACACCCGGGCGATCACCAGACGGGATAAAATCAGAGATCTATTCAGGAACGGCACGATCAGGCTTCGGGAACGATCACTGGCGGAAAATCTGTTTCTGGCTATTGCAAACAGGGTGTCCGAAAAACTCGACCGACTCGATGAAACGCCGCTCTCTTTGACCGGGCTGAAACAAAGTCTCGCCGATATCTACTACGGAAATTTCAGTGTTTTTCAATCGCTACCGGACACCTGGGCGATTGGGCAAATCTTCCCGGTGATGCCGATTCATCGGCTCAATGAATGTCCGGAACGCAACGCCAGCATCTCTGATCTCACCTGTGATTGCGATGGCAAACTGGACCATTTCATCCTGTCAGCCGGGGAGAGTCGCACCCTCCCTCTCCATACATTCAATACTACCGAAGACTATATCCTCGGAGTTTTTCTCATGGGAGCTTATCAGGAAACCCTGGGGGACTTGCATAATCTCTTTGGTGATACCAACGTGATCAGTGTCCGGATCAATGGTGATGCCAGCTTTGATGTTATTAAAGAACAATCGGGTGATACCATCTCTGAGGTTCTGGGGATGTTAGAATACAACCCAACTTCCTTTTTTGCCGATTTTCGTGACACAATAGAGGCTGCCGTCAAACAAGGTCAAATCAACGTCAACGAACGCCAGCAGATCCTGGCTCATTTTGCTGATCGGTTGAATGATCAGACTTATTTTAATAATTCAGGGAGGACTCAATGACAATTGAAGATCTGGCCAAATTTGATGGCCGTGCTGGTCGAGCCGTTTATATTGCTGTCAGCAATGTGGTTTATGATGTCAGCGGCAGTCCGCTTTGGCAGGAAGGTCAGCATAAAGGGGCACATCGAGCCGGGCGGGACCTGACCGAAGAGCTGAAATCTGCGCCCCATGTCAGAACCGTGATTGAACGCTTTCCGGTTGTTGGGAAAATAGAGAAAAAGGTGGCAGCAGAGCCAGAAACCACCACCGGAGTTTCATTACTGTCAATCATCATTATGGCGTTTGTCATTTTACTGATGCTCGTGACTTACATGATCTGAAACAAAAAAAGCCGCCTCTTTTGAGGGAGCGGCTTTTTGCCAATGAACGACCCCGCAGCAAGCTACGGGGTATCGAAATTCTGTAGGGTGGGCAACTGCCCACCAGATTTTGCGTC
>LLYT01000084.1 GCA_002049545.1 Deltaproteobacteria bacterium tcs-42
GGTATCTCAAGATATTGAGAGATGCCCATGTCTCCGGGAGAACTATATGTAGAGATTTTTGACTTAATCACTGAATTCGCATAATCTGATAGCTGTCGGGGTGGTAGAGATTGTTCTTGGACAACAACCGAAAAATCGCGTTTTGACTTTATGTAGACCGACAAGGTTTTGTTTTACTGTTTCGGCCCGGCGGTTGAAAAGACCCGTCCCGACAAGACATTTCTCTTTTTGCTTCCTACATTTTATTTGGTTTGCTGGAGTTCATAATGCCGACAAGAACGATCAACCTCAAACTTCAAATTTCTCCCAAAACGGATGAAGGTCGAAAAATCCGTTCCGCACTCTGGACAACTCACAGCGAAATCAACAAAGCCGTTGCCGAAATAGAAAAGCTTCTGTTGCTGTGCCGAGGGGAAAAATACTACACGACCAACAGCAAGGACGAAGAGGTAGAGGTTCCAGAGCCCCAAGTTAAAACAGACGCTCTTGAAATGGCGCGGGCGGTTCAGGCAAAAAATGGGAAAGCCGGAACGGGCAGTGATGAAGAAGTATTGTCGGCTCTGCGAATGCTGTACGAAGCAACTGTTCCCTCATCCGTTCTTGACGATAAGGGGAAGCCATTATCCGGCGATGCTCAGTCTATCGGCGGCAGCTATGCAGGACCGATTTGTGATCCCGAAACCTGTAGAATCAAGGATGTTGACAGGTTGTTTGAAAGCGGGCCATTCGCCGAAACCGCGAGCAAAAAGTTCACCCAACTTCCCGCTTGGTTTAACGAAGTAACAAAAAAAAATTTCAATAAAGATGAGCCGGAAAAATTTGTAAAAGTCGGCAAAGATAAAGATGAAAAATTCTATGAGATTGATCTCCGGCAAGCCGATGCCTGGTATGAATCTCCCGAGGTCAAGGACATTGTCAGCAAGAACAAAGCCTTCAATAAAGATAAATGGTGGAAAAACAAACGAGACGGTGTTGATACCTGGGCTGCCGAATTCGTAAAGAAGCAGTTTGATCTGCGAAAAGATGTTCGGGTTTCAATACGCGAAGAGCTTTGGGATCGGCTGGGCCTGCTTCCCCTCGGCAGTCTATATTTCAAAAAACCTGTCGGCAACAAGTGGAACCGGATGGCTTTCCGCCTCGCAATTGCCCACCTTCTCTCATGGGAGTCATGGAATCACCAGACCCTGGCCGAGTATACAAAATACACAAAATACAAGGACGGACTAATTGAACTTGCGGGGGCAAGCCGTTCACTTGAGGTTCGTTTTGAACCACTGCGTCAGTATCAGAAAGAACGGCACGAAGAGTTAAGCCGGACCTCTTTTGTTGATGATGACAGGCCTTTTACAATCGGCGCGCGGATGATCCGTGCCTGGGGACGGGTACGGGAGGCGTGGCGGAACAAAGGTGATGGTATTGATGAGCGGAGACAAATTCTCGCCGACCTTCAAACCGAATTAAAAGGAAAATTCGGCGATCCTCATTTGTTCTTATGGCTCGCCGAAGCAGGGCGCGAATCGCTCTGGCGGGATGAAGACGTCCTGACAACGTTTGTAGAGATAAATATCGCTCAACGTGATCTGGAGCGGCATCGCCCCTATTCGCTGATGACTTTTGCCGACGCTCGCCTTCATCCCCGTTGGGCCATGTACGAAGCCCTCGGCGGAACCAACCTGCGTAACTACGAACTCACTCCCGAGGGGAAAGTGAAAATTCCTCTTTTGATCTGCGAAAAAGACAAACTGTCGGAAAAAACATTCACGATTCCACTCGCTCCAAGCGGGCAATTGAAAAGCCTGGAGATCAAGTCTCTCCCCAAGAAAAAGGTGAAAATCAGCTATGCCTCGGCCCATCAGTTCTATGCGGGCATTCCCGGCGGTTCGGAAATCCTTTTCGACCGGCTTTTCATGGAAAATCGCGCTTCTTCAGCTCTTGCGAATGGGAGTTGCGGCCCGGCGTGGCTGAAACTCACGGTCGACGTTGAATCCAAAGCGCCGCCGGAATGGCTGGACAAAAAGGGAAGAGTGCAGACGCCGCCAACGGTTCATCACTTCAAAACCGGGCTGGCCAACAAAAGCAAACATACCGACAAACTCGAACCGAGCCTGCGTGTGCTTTCCGTTGATTTGGGTCTGCGCACCTTTGCTTCCTGTTCGGTCTTCGAGCTGGTGGATGAAAAGCCCGCCAAAGGGCTTTTCTTTGAAACCGATCACCCCCACCTCTGGGCAAAACACGAGCGCAGTTTCAAATTGACGCTTCCCGGTGAAGAAGCAGGGGACGATCCGAAAGTCGCGCAAGCGCGCCGGGAAGCGATGGACGAGGTCTATTCGCTGAGGCGTGACATGTATCGACTCAAGGATATTCTGCGCCTGAAAATCATTTCCGCCCCGAATGAACGCCGGGAAAAGCTCGAAAGCAAGATTGCTGAAATGCGAGAAAAACAGGATGCAAGGGCGGTTGTCACAAGTAATTTTTTTGAACGTCTGTCTGAAAAGTGCGATTTGAACCCACCGATGTGGGAACATTCCTGTAACGAAATCCACCGAGACGCGGAAAAAGCGTTCAGCGCTCGTATTGGAGAGTGGCGCAAGCGGACACGGAAGCGCCCCGGAAGTTGGGAGGAATGGCGTGAAACCCGTTCGTATCACGGGGGTAAATCCTACTGGATGATCGAGTATCTCGAAGCGGTACGCAAACTGCTGATCGGCTGGAGTACTCACGGACGCGATTACGGTGAAATCAATCGACAGAATAAAAAACGCTACGGCACCGTAGCCTCAAAACTGTTGAAGCACATCAACAAACTGAAAGAGGATCGCACCAAGGCGGGAACGGATCTCATTATCCAGGCGGCGCGCGGCTATATCCCCTTGCCGGGAAAAGGCTGGATGGAAAAGTACAGGCCCTGCCGTGTCATTCTTTTTGAAGATCTGGCCCGCTACCGTTTCAAAGTTGATCGTCCTCGCCGGGAAAACAGCCAATTGATGAAATGGGGGCATCGTGAAATCATCAATGAAGCCACCCTTCAGGGTGAAATCTACGGCATGGTGGTCGAAACCGCCGGCGCGGGATTCAGCAGCCGTTTCCACGCGAAAACCGGAGCGCCGGGGGTGCGCTGCCGCTACCTGAAGGAAGATGATTTCGAAAATGGTGCGCCCAAGGAGTTTCTCGTGCGACAGATGAAGAATTTGATGAAGGGGGACCGCCTGGAACCGGGGCTGCTGGTTCCCTGGGACGGTGGAGAACTTTTCGCAACGGTCGACAACGGAAAGCCGATCGTTATTCATGCGGATATCAATGCCGCCCAGAATCTTCAGCGTCGCTTCTGGACCCGTTTCGCTGACGCTTACCGGGTCAATGCTGTTGAAGAAAACGATAATTGGGTGGTTACGGATACTGGCGTCCGGGTTCTGGGAGCACTGGAGATGGCGGTTCACGGAGAAGCTGATCGTAAGCCCAGGACAGGCTTTACGCTCCATGGGACACTCCAGAGCGGCGCGGAATTGAAAGCAGAGGGGAAAAAGACTGACATCAAAGATGTTGAAGAGGACAAAGACGATTCCATCTCATCCGAAATTATCGAGCTGCAAGACGAGAAAGAACGCAAAGGCCGGGAAACTTTTTTCCGCGATCCTTCGGGAGGAATTCTCGATCCGGGGAAATGGTACGGATCAAAACGGTTCTGGGGCCGAGCGAAAGGAGCCGTCACGGAGGCACTGCTCGACAATCAAGGAGCAAACAACGCACTGGAAGAGAAACCGGGCAACGATGAGCTCCCCTTCTGATACCTTTCTTGTGCCGGTATCGGTCTCGGAACTGAAATTATGCCCCGAGCAACGATGAGCTCCCCTTCTGATACCTTTCTTGTGCCGCTGCGCGGACTGAACGAGTTCGTCTACTGTCCCCGCCTTTACCACCTGATGTATGTTCAGGGACTGTTTGACGAAAGCGTGGAAACCCTTGAAGGAAAAGCCGCGCATGACAAAAAACTGGCGCGCGGAAAGGCGATAAAAACGGATGAGGAAGAAGAGGCGCTACCCTGGTCCGACTATCTTGTCCGGCAACTGACCCTGTCGGATCATGATCTGAAAATTACGGGCAAATTCGATGTCGTGATGAATTTCGGCAACGAGGTCATTCCGGTCGAAGTGAAGCACGGCCCGGCCCCTGACGGTGAAGGGGAATTTTTCGTCGACTCAAATCCCCTGGAAGCGATTGCCTGGAACAATGACCAGGTGCAGCTTGCCGCCCAGATTCAACTGCTTCGTACCGCCGGTTATCGATGTATTCGGGGGAAAATCTACTACCGGGGAACAAAAACATCGGTCACCATCAATTGGAGTGAGAACCTCTCGGCGGCTCTTTCTCATGCCGCTGAAAGCGCCCGAAAACTTGCAACGGAAACAATGCCGTCGCCGCTGAAAGACTCGCGCAAATGTATCCGCTGTTCCCTCAATCATATCTGCCTGCCGGACGAAACCCTTCATCTGCAGAATAAATGCAAAGAACCGCGCCAGCTCTATCCCGGCCGGGACGATACCGGTATTCTTCACATCACCACCCCCGGCACCCATGTCGGGAAATCCGGCGAAACCCTGAAAATTTCTTTGCGGGACAAGAAAAAAGATGAAGTTATACAGCTCAAGGAAGTCGCCCATGTTTGCCTGTGGGGAAACGTGCAGATGTCGACGCAGGCATTGCTGGAGGCCGTGGATCGGGGCATTACCGTTGCGCACCTGACCGGCGGCGGCTGGTTGCGGGCGGTCACCACGCCGCCGCAGACGAAAAACGTTCATCTGCGGCGTGAACAGTACCGCCATTGTGACGATCAGGCTTCGGCATTGGCGGTCAGTCGCTGGATTGTTTCGGCGAAAATCACCAACCAGAGAACCCTTCTCAGGCGCAATGGCGCCGATGATTCCAGTCTGGAGGAGCTGGCCCGAATCAGGGGAAAATGCGGATCGGTGATCTCCGATGAATCGTTACGGGGATACGAAGGACGGGCAGGAAAAATCTATTGGGAGCAATTTCCCCGTCTGCTCAAACAACGTGACGGCAAGCAGTTTAAAATGAACGGCAGAAACCGGAGGCCTCCGAAAGACCCGGTGAATGCCCTGTTGTCGTTGGGCTATTCCCTTTTGTTAAGAGATTGCCTGGTCGCTCTGCACAGTTGCGGAATGGACCCTTACTACGGGTTGTTTCATGCTCTGACTCCCGGTCGCCCGGCATTGGCGCTGGATCTGATGGAACCCTTTCGCAGCCTTATCGTGGATTCAGCGGTTTTACGGTCGTTGAATGAAGGGACTTTTTCGGAAAATGATTTTGTCACAACCGCCGGAGCCTGCCTGCTCAAACCGGCGGCGCGTAAAAAGTGGATAACGGCCTACGAACGCCGCATTGATGAACTGGTCACCCACCCATTGTTCGGTTATCGTCTCAGCTACCGCCGCCTGCTGATGATGGAATCCCGCTTGCTCGGGCGCTACTTCGTAGGTGAGATGGCGGAATACCACCCTCTCACCACGAGGTAGTCATGCGTCAGTTTGTGCTCGTCTCCTATGACATTTCCGACGCCAAACGGCTCCGTCGCACCTACAAGCTGATGCGGGGATATGGAGAACATGTTCAATACTCGGTATTTCTGTGTCGGCTGACCGATAAAGACATGGTCGTTCTCAAGGAAAAAATTCACGACATTGTTCATCACGATGAGGATCAGGTGATGCTGATTCGCCTTGGGCGCGTTAATGCCACGCACCAGGTCGGCACGCCTGAGAATTGGCAAATTATCGGAAGAAAACTGAATATTCGGGATACCAAAGTGATGGTGTTTTGAGGTATATTTTCAAGGTGCCTACAGGGTACGTTTGGTAATGGGTGTTGTGCCATGATATTGCTTCAAGGTAATGTCGAACCCATTCGGTTAACTTGCATTGAATTGATCTTTGATATGCTGGCGAGCGGCTTTTTTGGTTTTGACCTTCAGAAGCCGCTCGACTGAGGATTCAAGCTGACTTTCCCTTTTCAGAAGGAAAACTCGGGTGAAAAAAATCAGCTCAAAGACAGCCGCTCGCAAAAGTATCTGCCAGCCCGCTTCAGGGGTGGGATATAGCAGGAGCGTCAGCATTCCTCAATTCAATGAAGGTTAGCTGGCACTCTTTAACAATACGGGTCATCCGATAATATTTTCCTCAGCATTCCTCAATTCAATGAAGGTTAGCTGGCACAGCCTCGGATAAGTTAGTCACGGATAAGTTGGCCCCGATCAGCATTCCTCAATTCAATGAAGGTTAGCTGGCACCTTATGATAAAAATGAAACAGTATACGCCGAAAAATGTCAGCATTCCTCAATTCAATGAAGGTTAGCTGGCACAACCTAGCTTGCTGTGGAACCCCCGTATCTGACAGCAGTCAGCATTCCTCAATTCAATGAAGGTTAGCTGGCACATCTAGCAATATCTACCTTTATTCAGCATTACACCGTCAGCATTCCTCAATTCAATGAAGGTTAGCTGGCACCGATAGCTTCAAACGCTTCCCTTGTTTGTTTTCCGTCAGCATTCCTCAATTCAATGAAGGTTAGCTGGCACTAGAATTTCCACGCTTTGCGTCGCGAATGTTGACCTAGTCAGCATTCCTCAATTCAATGAAGGTTAGCTGGCACCTCTTCATTCGACAACAGTACTTGGCCGAAGCGATTCAGTATCGGGGATTTGATCGAAAAATGGTGTAGTGGAAAAGATTGCAGTACATTTTCTGCAAATTGAGCTGTATCTTTGCTAGTTTATCATGCTGTGCGATTGCTAGTTTATTGTGTCGTATCGCCACAGCTGGATGGTTACGGATAATAACAACCACGAGCGCCAAATCATCATAATTTCAGAATCAGCCAGGGATCGAAACCATCGACCCCTTCGGAAGGGTATCCCAGGCAATTTTGGTAAACTTCAGTTCGACCGATTTTATAATGCTGCGCGCAATGCGAATGTCCAGAGATCCAGTAGTTGGCTCCGCTGCCATCAACAAGATTATCAAGGGCGGAAGCGAAGCCGCAGCTGACAATATCCTCGGTGTATGCGGGATGTAGTGAATTAATACTGGGGCCGTGGTGCGTGACCACCACCAGCTTTTCCGGCTTTCCGGCAAATTGTTCATACAACCAGGCAACATCTTTACGATGGATTGCTCTGGTGTCGGCGGGTTCAACTGCTCGCGTTTTTTTCTTGTCGAAACTGATCACATGATAGTCCCTCAAACATCGTCGTACTTCAGCAACGGCTTCAGCTTCCCGCTCCAGCCCGAAAAGTTTAAAGTCACTCCAAAGAGTGCAACCAACTAAGGTTACACCCTCAATCTCCGCTCTGTCCCGTTGCAGGAAATGAACCCCGTATTTTTGGCATTCCTCGCGTAATAGTTCGTCCTGTTCCTCTATTGATGAACCGTAGTATTCGTGATTTCCAGGGACATAGATAATTTCCTGACGAGCAAAGATCATCCGGAGGTGTTCGGGGGCTCGTCCCTGAGTATGCATGTCACCGGCACACACCACGACATCGGCCGAGCCGCGATAGGGAGGCATGGGACGATGATGAAACTCAAGGTGCATATCAGATACGGGGAAAATTTTCATTTTAAACTCTTTACTCAAAAGCGCTATTTTTGATTATCGACCATGCTTTCAGAACGTTTAGAATAACGGCTATCCACCTTCCGAGGCAAGAAAGCAGCGTCTTTGTCTTTTGTCGGCCGCATATTGCGCACTATAAACGACATTGTCTCGTTCATCTGTAATCGACTCATATTTTGAGGCAAAATAGTTGATTATTTGACTCAAAAGAATATCGGCAATACATTTCTCCTTGCATTCAAATATATATCAAGACAAAATGTTTCCATATATTGAATTGTGAAAGCGATTTGTCTTGATATGGAATCTCCCCTCGAAATTTTCCGTCGGCACGGCGGCCAGATGCGTATGAGTGAAGCCCTTGCGGAGGGAATCAGTCGCTATATGCTGTATTCCCTGCGGGACAAGGGGCTCATCGAACAGGTCACCCGAGGCGTTTATCGCCTGGCGGACCTGCCCCCCATCGGCAATCCCGATCTTGTGACAGTGGCCCTGCGGTTTCCGAATGCCGTCATCTGCCTTGTCTCCGCACTGGCCTGGCACGGTCTGACGACACAGGTTCCTCACGAGGTGTCCGTCGCCGTTTCACGGAGCTCGCGAACGCCCTCTCTCGACTTTCCTCCCGTTCGTGCGCATAAGTTTGCTGATGCTGTTTTTAATGCGGGAGTTGAGGAACACCAGATCGATGGGGTGTCGGTCCGGATCTACAGCCCGGAAAAAACCTTGGCGGACTGCTTCAAATTTCGCAACCAGATCGGCATGGATGTGGTACTGGAAGCACTGAAACTCTATAAATCCCAAAAGAAGTTCAGCCCGGGCGCAGTACTCGAATACGCCAAACTTTGCCGGGTGGATAAAGTGATGTGGCCCTATCTGGAGGCGCTGCTGTGAGTGCGAAGGGGATAAGGAACACGGCCGCATCGGTACGGCAACGCCTGTTGAACCGGGCCAGAAACGATCAGCGGCCGTTCAATGAACTGCTTCAATATTACGCCATGGAGCGGTTTTTATACCGCCTGTCGCGATCCGGTCACGCCGACAAGTTTATCCTCAAAGGGGCAATGATGCTGAGAGTCTGGCAGTCCCCGGAGCTACGTCCGACCATGGACATCGATTTTCTCGGCAGAACAAGCAACGAAGAGACCGCCATTGCCATACAGATTCGCGATATCCTCGCGGTCGCGGTGGAGTCTGACGGGCTTGCCTTCGATCCGGATTCTATCCAGACTGAACGCATCAAGGAAGATGCAGACTATGAGGGCATCCGGGTGCGTTTTCGCGTCACACTGGACTCCGCACAAATCCACATGCAGATCGATATCGGTTTCGGGGATGTGGTTTTCCCGGAGCCGGAAGAGTCCAAACTGCCGACCGTATTAAATTCGCCTGCACCACAATTATTTTGCTACAGTCGTGAAAGCGCCATCGCGGAGAAGTTTGAAGCGATGGTGAAGCTCGGCGAATTGAACAGCCGGATGAAGGATTTTTACGACATCTGGCTTCTCTCTCGTCAATTTGACTTCTCCGGGAAAGCTCTGGCCGAGGCCATTCGTCTTACCTTTGAACGACGGGAAACAGAAATTCCCGACATCGTCTCGGCGTTCAGTGAAGGATTCATCTCGGCCAAGCAGATCCAGTGGAGTGCGTTTCGCAGACGTCTTCAGCAGGACCATGTGCCTGAAAACTTTTCGGAAGTTGTTTTTACCATTAAGAATTTTATCGAACCGCTTATCATGGCGCTTTCTTCCGACAAATTAATCCCTGACCGCTGGGGAGCACCCGGCCCTTGGACCCAATGAGCTCAAATTTCAGGGTTGTATCCAAGGAAAGAGGTAATTCTGGGAAGATAGCGTTTGCCAACAGTCCATCCATGTTCCCAGTTCCAGATAGTGGAAGCGGTCACGCCGATCTGAATCGCGACATCTTTCTGCTGCAATCCGAGTTCAAGGCGACGACGGCGGAGGTGATCACCGAGAGTGATGGGATTTCTTGTAAACTCTATAGGTATTTGTTTTTGTAGAGGGATTTTTATTTTATGCGGAGTTTTTGCGCCCTTGGAAAACTTGTAAAAGATGTTCAAACCCCTGTCCCTGTGGCTTTCTCGGCGATCCTCAACATAATTGCACCTGTACCCCGCCCATGTTGCAGCGTTACCGGAATAAACTCTCCGGACCCCTGTTAGATCGGATCGATCTCCATGTTGAGGTGCCCAGGGTGCCACATAAAGACTTAACCGACGAGCGTAAAGGAGAAAGCAGT
>LLYT01000085.1 GCA_002049545.1 Deltaproteobacteria bacterium tcs-42
CGGATGCGGGAAAACCGCATGTCCGGTGGCAACGGAGGGCTTGGTCTTGGTGACAGGGCCATTCTATTCTCTGATTGTTGATAAGATCGAGGACCTCTTCGCCACTCATGCCAGGCATGTTGAGGTCCAGGAGAACCAGTTCATAGGTATTATTTTGCAGTTCTTCGATCGCGGCAAACCCACTGGTGACTGCATGCACACTCAATCCATTCAGTGTCAGTATCCCTGTGATACTTCTTGTCACTGCCTGGTCATCATCGACAATCAGTATCTTTGTTTCATCTGTTGCCTGAGTACCGTTTTGGCGTTTATTGAAATGACCTATATCCATCATTTCAGTTCAATCTCACTCTCTGCTTGTTTGCGTGGTATGAGGATTTTAAATTCAGTTCCTTGTTCCGGGCTGGAATAACAGGAGATGGTTCCAGAGATTTCCTGTACCAACGTGTTGACAATCGAGAGCCCCACACCTGTATGGCCTTCTTTTGTGCTGGTAACAGGTTGAAACAGGTTCTTTAAAATTTCAGCATCGATTCCAGGGCCATTATCCTGAATTGAGATTTCTATATACTGTTGACCGTTTTGATAGAAATTATCCCGGCTGCTAATATGGATTGTACCGTTCTTTGTCATTGCTTCAACACCATTTTTTATGATGTTAATCATGATTTGTTTTAATTTATCTTTAGGGCAGCAGATGACAGGGATCTGTTGATCAAGCCGTAGAGTCGATTTTATCCCCTTGGATTTATATAGAGAACCATTAAACAGAGTATCCAGTTCGGTCAGAAGTTTGTTGATATCAACCTGTGTGTATTTAGTATTGCTTGAGTTGTTATCCGGGTCCTTTGCTCGAAGCAGAATATTGCTGACCCTTTCAATTTCTTCATTGATGAAGGCTATTTCTTCCTGAGCTGAATGGTCGCCGTCAATTTTTTTCCCCAACATATAGAGATAGTTATTAATGATAGTCAGCGGGTTGCTGATTTCATGAGCCACTTTTTTGAAATCAACAATGGTCATGTCAGCGGATTGAGATCTTCCCTGATGCAGGGAAAAATAATTTTTGCCAATTTCGTCACTGAGTAATTTTAATAACTCTGCTTTGCTTTTCAATGCTGGCCATTCCCGTTCACTTGTCCCCAGTGCAAGGACACCCAGGCCTGTACCATCGTGATAAATGGGGAAAAAATATGCCCCCTCAGCCTCGAGGAGCCTGATAATCTGTTTGTCCGCAATGGAGCAGTGTTCGGAGAAGGAAACAAAACTGTTTTTTTCGTTGAAAGACTTGACCAGGAGGCTGTTTTTGTCCCCGGTTTTGAATTCTATTTCATCCAGTTTATTCATTTCCAGATCGTTGATTGCAGTGAGTTTTGTCTGCGTGTCATCAACTTTAAAGAAGAACATCTGGTTCAGGTTGAAGAGGGTGTTGAGATGAGTTCTGATTTCCTTTGTAAAGCCAATCAGTTCGACTCTTTCACTTGTACCAATCGTATTGCTGAGGGCAATATTTTTAACTTTTTCGGCCAGTTTTTTTCTATCGGCTTCATGCTGGCTTGAATCGAACCCATCTTCCTCATTCTCATCCAGATAGAGGCGTCCGCTGAAACCGAGGTCGGTAATCATTTGCTTGCTTTTTTCTGTCGCAACGGTGAGGCAGTTGAGAATGATATCTTCAGTCATATCAAAAAGAAGCCCCGCTTTTTCTAAGTATTCACTGTTGTTACGGGCACTATTTTTTGAGCTGAGAGGGCTGGCAACAGCGAGAATCTTCAGTAGGGTTGGAGAACTGAGCAGTTGATCTGCTGGGGCATGTTGAAACTGGATGGCATCGGCAATAAAAGAATCAAGCTTCCAGCTTTCAACTAATGCGGCACCTAATTCACAGTGATCGACCTGTAATTGTTCTTGTTCAAGAACAATAAAATTTTCTGTTTCACTATAATAACGGTCTAAAATCGGGAGGTAACGATTTTCACGGTTGAGCAACAAAAGTAGCATGCCGACTTGATGGAGCAGCCCCGCTATGAATACTTCACCTGGCTTCTCATACCCAACCAGTTTGGCAATCCTTTCTGCCAGATTGGCGCAAATCAGGGCACGTAGCCAGATAAGTTGAACATGTCGGTTAAAACTTTTAGTAAAATTGGCAAAAAAATGTTGTATGGCACAGGTGGTGACAATGTTTTTGACGTTGACCATCCCCAGGACGATCAACATTCTACGGATATCAGTGATTTCGTTCCATTGCCGATAAGCGGGGGAATTTGCAACCTGTAAGATCTTCGCCGTTAAGCCGACATCCTTCTGGATTGCCGTTGAAAACATTTCAAAGTTGGCGTTGTCATTGTGGCATAGATCCAATAACTCCACTAGCAGAGATGGCTCAGACGGGAGGTTGTCAACTGAATAGCTTTTATCTTTTAGATAGATACACTGCATATCTATCGCAATCCTTTCTCTGTCCCCCGCCCATTAAACTGATGAGTTTGCTGTTGGTTACGCATAATTGACTGTAGATTTGAGAGTGTACTTGAAAACGATCTAAAAAAAAATAATTTTAATTATTTTCTTCACTTGGAATTGGAAGAACCTGTCAGGGGCGCAGGGTCTCCACCCTTTGCGGAAAAAAGATGACGAAATGCAGCCACACTTTCCTGGTCAAGCCGCCCAGATTGCCCAGCTATGAGCGCGGTAGCCTCTCCCATTTCGAGGTAGAGTTGCAGCAGTTCCGGGACCTCTTTTGTCAGTGCGTGAATGTGCTCTGTAACAGTTCCGATATCACCACGGACAATGGGGCCGGTTAATCCCTGCTCAGGGCCGAAATGATTGATATTATTCAATGATGCTTTGACTAATGGCAGCAATAATGAGATCGCCCGATCTGATTCGATTCCACAGGTAACCAGCAAGTCACGGGCAGAGGCGAGCAAGGTGACAAAGTAATTTGATGCGATACAGGCCGCTGCGTGATAAAGCGGTTTTTTATCGCTATCAAGAACGAAAGGATGGCCACCAATTGCTTTGATCAACTCCTCCCCGAGCATGACTGTTCGTGGGGGGTCGCTTTCTAAGATACAAGGGCATTGATTCAAGCTCTCATAGGCTTTTTCATGATCGGCAAATGGTAGCAGCGGATGGATTGATAGTAAGGAGACTGGAGAGGAATTGTGACGCATGATTTCAGCCGGGTGGAGACCGCTGAAATGGATCAATGTGGTCTGTTCAGAAAGATGGTGAGCTGCCTGGAGGTTTTGTGCTGAATCTTCGATTTGGTCGTCAGGCACGGCCAGGAGGATTATTTCTGCAGTGGTGGCAGCTGCGATCTGATCTGTAGCCAGAGTTGTTGAGCAGCCAAGGTATGAACAAGCTTCAGCAGCTCTTTGTTGCTTCCGGCTGATAATAGCCGTAAGCGGATACCCTGCTTCAAAAAGGCGCTTGCTGACAGCACAGCCGACTCGGCCAGGTCCGATTAAGGCGATACCTGGTTTCACGCGACCGAAACCTGGAGTGACCCGACTTGCTCGATGGTCCCTTCAAGATGATCGCCCGATTTGATTCTGCTAACCCCGGCGGGTGTGCCGGTTAAAATAATATCACCTGGCTCCAGGGTATAAAAGTTTGAAATTTCGGCAACGATTGTTTCTACCGAACGGATCATTTGGTTCGTGTTTCCATCCTGACGGACTTCACCATTCACATTGAGTTTAAGCTGAAGGTTGTTGGGGGTGGAGATGTTTTCAGCTGGAGTGAAGCTCGATATGGGGCAGGAGGTATCAAAACCTTTGGCAATTTCCCATGGCAGCCCGCTGCTTTTCTGTTCGCTCTGGATGTCCCGCAGGGTTAAATCGAGAGCGACCCCGTATCCCGCTAGGTACGAAAGGGCATTTTTTTCCTGGATCTGTTTGCCCGTTTTTCCTATCAGCAGAGCTAACTCCAGCTCATGGTGACAATCCTTCGTATATTCGGGGATTTCAATAACCCCACCATCGGGCAGCAGGCTGCTGGATGGTTTACAGAAAATAACGGCACGATCTGGTACTTTGCTGCCAAGTTCGCGAATATGGTCCAGATAATTTTGACCCAGGCAGACAATCTTGCCGACAGAGTAAGTTTCTGTGGTGTTTTTTATTTGAACCTGGCGCATTTTTATCTCCTCGATAAGGTTTTGACATGAACGGGTCGTCATCAGGCATATTGAGATTGGAACGATAACGGTTTTTTGTTGTTAAATGCAAGGTTTGTCATTGCTGGATAGGTCTTTTTTCTTGTGTTAACATGGCATATCGTAAGGACAGTTTGATAAGGAGCCCCGATGTATTATTTTAACTATGAAGAACCTGTCTTCAGACCCCCATCTGAGGCGCGATCATTGATTCTGCAGATCACGGTTGGGTGCAGTCAGAATCAATGTAAATTTTGTGGTATGTATAAAATGAAACAGTTTCGGACTCGCAGCGTCGCCGAAATTGCAGCTGAAATTGATGCCGTGCCAGAGGGGCACCGTCATCACTACCAGCGGATTTTTCTTGCTGATGGTGACGCCCTTGTTTACCCGCAGCAACAACTGATCGAAATTCTTGACCTTTTGAATGTGAAGTTTCCGAACTTGAGGCGTGTTGGGATCTATGCTTCGCCCAAGAGTTTAACGACCAAGAGTGTTGAAGAATTGCAGCAACTTGAATTAAGGAAGCTGCGCATTCTCTACTTTGGCCTCGAAAGTGGTGATGGCCAGACACTGGAATTGGTCGATAAGGGCTACAGTCCAGAGCAGATGCTGGAACTTTGTCGCAAGGCACAGACTGCCGGAATGAAATTGTCGGTGACTGCAATTCTTGGTCTTGCAGGGCGGACTCGCAGTCGTGAACACGCCCGTGCAACCGCAGAGTGGATCAATCAACTGTCACCCGAATATTTCTCATTATTGACCATGTTTCGACGTCACAATGATGCTTTTTTTGAGCAGATTGAAGCACTGAACAATGGTGAGATTCTTGAAGAGGCATTGATGATTGTGAAACACTTACAGCCGCAAAAAACCATTTTGCGTTCAAACCATGTATCAAATATTCTGAATCTGGCGGGGAGTTATCCAAAAGACCGGGAAAAGATGATTGCCCAAACAGAGGCAACTCTGGCAAAGGCGCGTTGTCACCCCGATTGGTTCGGTCAAGTGCCCGATTATGGTGAAGCGTATTATTGAAATTTCGGGGGAATCAGCAAAACCGGGACTGCCCTCGCAGGGGGCTGTCCCGGTTTTTTACGACACCAGCCGCCAGATTTTCATAACCCGTAAAAGTCTAGGGCCGCCCTACAATACGGAAATTGTGTCGTCAGGTTACTATTTGCGCTGAAAAGTATCTTCAGCAAATGAATATTTAAAATTCATGTGATCGGTATAGGTCTCCTCGAGAATCGCAACAACATCTTCGGTAAATACCAGCTCTTCATCGGTTGGGATAACGAAAACCTTAATCGGAGAATCGGGGGTCGTGATCGTGGTTTCCGCTTTGCGTGTCATTGTGTTACGGTTCTTTTCTTTATCGAGCTTAATGCCGATATGCTCCAGATCTTCGAGGGCCTTTTCCCGGATCAGCCAGCCCATTTCACCGACCCCGGCAGTAAAGATAACAGCATCCAGTCGTCCAAGTGCTGCGCAGTAGGAGCCGATATACTTCTTCAGTCGGTAACCTTCTATTTCCAGAGCCAGAATACAGCGCTCATTGCCATCTTCAGCGGCTTCGATAATATCCCGGCGGTCGGTGAACTCACCGGTAATGCCATAAATACCCGATTTTTTATTCAGGATAGTGTCGATATCTTTCGGTGAAAGATTTTCACGTTCCATAATAAATGCCGGGATCGCCGGATCAATATCTCCACATCGCGTCCCCATGACGGCCCCTTCCAGTGGAGTGAGCCCCATTGAGGTATCAACCGAAACACCATTTTTGATAGCTGTGTGGGAGACGCCATTGCCGATATGCATGGTGACAAGGTTGCAGTCCGCAGGCTTCTTGCCCAGCAATACGGAGGCCCGTTTGGAAACATAGAGATGGCTGGTGCCGTGGAAACCGTAGCGACGGACCCCATGCTCTGCGTACCATTTATACGGCACCGGATAAGTGTAGGCTGCTTCGGGGATCGTCTGGTGAAAAGCGGTATCGAAAATAGCGATATGGGGGACATCGGGAAGGTTGGCAAGAGCTGCTTCAATTCCGGAGATATTGGGTGGATTGTGGAGTGGCGCCAAGTGTTGCACTTCTTTGATTGCATCGAGGACGGTAGCGTCTATAAGGACGGAACATGCGAACTTTTCGCCACCATGCACAACTCGATGGCCAACCGCCGAAATCTGTCCCATATCAGCGACAACGCCATGGGTATTGTCGGTAAGAATTTTAACAATCAGATGGACCGCAGTTTTGTGATCGGGGCACTCGTACTCTTCCCGGTAGGTTTCACGACCGGGAACTTCGTGGATAATGTATGAATCACCAATCGTGACACGCTCCACCATCCCTTTGGCAATAACCTCTTTTTTGTCCCAATCAAAAAGCTGGTACTTGACCGAAGAGCTTCCACAATTTAGTGCTAGAATATCCATACTAAAATCTCCTTGAGTCTGTGCGTGTTGTTTTTTTGGTTGGGATTGTTCCTGTTCGCGCAGGCCAAAACCCCCTCTGTTACAAGGGGTTATTAAACAAATTGATATGACAGGCTAGCTTATATGGCAGTTTTTTAGCAAGGGTTTTATGCTCTGGACAGCGGATTGAATATCTGATAAAAGACAGCTAGCGCACCCGATAGTCGGGTGGTCAAATCTTATATCCTAGGAGGAAAAACCATGGCTCATGTAATTTCTGACGAGTGTATTGCTTGTGGTGCTTGTCTGCCCACTTGTCCTGTTGATGCAATCAGTGAAGGCGATCTCTACACTATTGATCCAGATAGCTGTACCGATTGTGGCGCTTGTGTTGATTCTTGTCCTGTAGACGCTATCTCTGCAGAATAACCATCACTGGACAAATGACAAAATTAAAGCGGTAACTGTCCCTGACGGTTGCCGTTTTTTTTATTTTCATAAAATTGAAGCTGTGGAGGAGATAAACGGGGTTGTTCTGGTGAACTGGACAGGATGAGTCTGTTCTTTATTATTCAGTGGCAGGTTGAGATGCTGTGACTTTGACGCTGAATTCAGAGAGGTTTTTCGGCAGATCCTTAAAGACGATATCGAATGGAATCGACTTCTTACTGTCAATTTTCATATTGCTGAGCTCTTTGCCAAACTGATTTCCCATGATTTTTTCCAATTCCAAAAACGACAGTGACAATAGTTTTTGGTCGTCGATCGGGTTGCCACAAAAAATCGTTTTTTGCAGCAATGGTTTGCCGTTCTGATCGAAAATAACTCCCTTGACCTGTATTGCTGCACGGGGCTCAGCAAAATTATTGATCGCTTCACCCCGAATCAGAAAAAGCTCACCGTCTTGTTCATTCTGGATAAATTTCCCCTCCAGTTCACTCAGGGTGATCTGGCCGGTTTGCACCGGCTGATCAACTTGTTGCCCGAAAATCTGTTGAATCGTCTGGTTCAATTGATCTGTCCCGTTCATATAAACGAAGACACCACCAATAATCAGAATTCCTAGAATCAGCAGCAATAGTATCCGGATGAGGCTGGAAACTGGCCCCCCTTTTCTTTCTGGAGCAGGCTGTGGCTGGGATTCTGGTGTTGTCGATGCCTTTTTGACCACGGGGCTCTGGTTGACAGTTTCTTCCTCAACAACCGGCTCAGCGATCGCTTCAGCACTGTTTTCTGCGGCAAAAACTTTTTCAATGGTGCTGACAGGTTCCTCAGTAGATTCCGTGAAAGTGAAATTTTCTTCAGTCTCACGTTCTCCACCGAAGGTGAAAGTCTCCGTTTCTGCAGTGCTGGAATCGAGTTCCTGAAATTTGTCGTAACTGAAATCAGATTCCTCAGTGGGGGGGGCTGCGAATCTTTCATCTGGGGAAGCTTGCTGCTCAAGCGAGTCAGCTGCACTCTCCCCATGGAAAGTTTCTACCTCTTCGAGTAGCGGTGATTCTTGCTCCGGTGGTTTTTCGGCTAGAAAAACGTGTTGACAGCGAGCGCAACGGACTTTTGCACCCCCGTCAGGGATCCGATCAGAATCGACTTTGAATTTGGTTGAACACTCAGGACAAACAATGATCATCAGGCGTTCTCCTTTATCGGGGCTAACTTGAGCGGTCAACCCTCACTTTGTGGATGGGTCTGGATCTATTGAAATAAAGTATTTGCGACCAGGTTTCAGCTTCTATAATTATTCGGGATTACGATTCTTCGACCAGATAAATATCTGGCCAGTTGCGGTATTTTTCATCGTGATCAAGGCCGTAACCGATAATGAAGCCGTCTTCCATGCTGATGCCAATATAATCGGCTTCAACATCAACTTCACGGCGGGCCGATTTGTCAATCAAGGTACAAATTTTCAGCGAGCGGGGCTCCTGGAGTAGCAATTTGTTGTAGAGACATTCCAGAGTATAGCCGCTATCGACAATATCTTCGACGATAATAACATGCCGGTCACGAATCGGCATTTCAAGCTCTTTGCGAAACTCAATAATGCCTGAAGTCTGGGTTCCCGATCCGTAGCTGGCAAGGCGGACAAAATCAATCACCGACGGAGTTTTTATCTCGCGAATCAAATCGGCAATAAACAAAAAGGAGCCTTTCAAAACCCCAACCAACATGATCTCTTCATCGCCATAGTCCTGGCTGATTTCTTGCCCAAGACGTTTGATTTCTGTCGCTATTCTTTCTCGTGAAAAAAGAATCTTGCGGTTTTGTTCCGCCATGAGTTTGTCGCTCCCTGAGGTCTGCAGTTTGACAGCAAGCTATAGCAGGAAAAAAGCAGTTATGTCAATTGCAACTGATGGACAGACCAGTGTTTTTGCAGGAGAAAATGTGCTATGATTCAGCATTGTTAGAAAATCTACTGAAATGAGGAAGGGTTCTCTATGCGTTGTCCTTTGGTGTTACTTCTCCTGTTGTTATTTTCAAGTTCTGCTTTTGCTGTGCCAGCGTTGCTTGTGGAACGCTTGAACCACGATTTTGGTGAGATTGTTCAAGGTGCTGAGACCACTCATACCTATCGATTTCAGAATGCCGGGGATCAAGTATTGGAAATCAGTCGATTGCGCAGCTCCTGCGGTTGTACTGCCGCCTTTTTGACAACTCGCAGGCTGGCACCGGGGGTAATTGGGGAGTTGCAGTTGACTTTTAATTCACGGGGCTTTCGTGGCGCAGTACAAAAGACGGTCACTTTTGAAACCAACGACCCAGACCATAGTACTGTAACCTTCAGCTTGCGGGGGAAGGTCAAAGCTGAGCTGTTTCTGCAACCACAACGTATCAACTGGGGAACAGTCAAGAGAGGCACTCCATTGGCGGCAGAAATCGAGATCGTCAACGACTCACTGCAAACCATTACTTTGCAAGCACCAGAGGTCACCAGCTCCGGCATTGAAGCTGATCTATTCCCGTTAGTCATCGCTCCGGGCAAGCGGGCAAAGCTGAACGTTTCAGCTGAATTTCCGGCCGATAAAAAACGGCTGGCCGGCTATATCGTCATCAACACTGATTTTCCCAATCTCACTCAGTTGAAGGTGCCAGTTTCTGCCCGGTTGTCTCACAAATAAGTTTGCCGGTTTTTAAAAAAAACACTCCTAACAGGCTGTTGAAAAACAGCCTGTGGAGCCCATGGACGGGCGACCAAAATCGAGGGCTGGTTTCTAAGTCCTTGATTTTGTGAG
>LLYT01000086.1 GCA_002049545.1 Deltaproteobacteria bacterium tcs-42
CTTCTCCCGCCCGCCTCACGACGTAGCGAGTTACTTACCTCCGGCAACCCCGTTCGATGGGTGCGACGGGGAGGTGCTACCCGGAGTGATAATCCTGATGTTGGCCTCCTATGTCTCTCACGGTTACACAGGGACGGACTGTCACCGTCACTGAGGGAAACGGGCTGCGAGTCGCCCGTTACTCACAGTCTAGCCCAATTTAAATCAAGCAGCAACCATGAACTTACATTAATTTCACTATCGATTGGATTGAGTAGAATGAGACTGATTCTGCCATTCAACTCCAGGAAAATCACACCACAACAAAGTAGCGCCAACCACCGCAAGGGGGATACAAAAGAATTGAATAAAGGGGATCGCAAGCATACAGAAAACTCCGCAAGCATAGCCAAGCATGAGAATTGAATGCTTGAAAATATAACGACGCTGCTCCGCAAAACTCAATTGTTTACGCATCAACACAAAAGCCATGTATTCAACAACCAGGAAAAACAGTGTCAATGCGGGAGCAAGGACAGCGTAGATCAGCGAACCAATCCCGGGAATAAAATTAATGCCGAAGAGCAGAACCATACAGAAGACAAATACTGCCAATTTTTTAATTTCTACAAAAATTGCGTATCGGGATTCTGTCCAGAAACGTTGCAAACTGAAAGGCTGATCATTCTGAACTCCGCAGATCAATGCCTCAGTTCGTTCAGAAAGCAATTCATTAAACGGCGAGGCGATCAAATTGCCAAAGACTGTAAATGAAAAGAATACAACAACCGTAGTTAACAACAAAGCAACCGTCCAGGCCAGATAATAGAGGAGAACCCCGTACCAGACGTCGGTACTTGGCGCATAGGTCTCCAACATCCCCTGAAACAGATCTAGCCCAAAATAGACCGTGACAGTAAACACCAACAGATTGATCAAGAATGGAATCGCCAGATATCTTAACAGCCCGGGCCTCTGGCGAAACAATCTGGCAGCTCGCAACGGATAGCTGAAACCGCGAGCAAAGCCCGCAACCGGCTTGACAGCAGCGGATCGTACTGCATCGATCATGAGGTTGTCCGACAAGCGATCAAACCCTCTTCAAGGGTTGGGTAGCGCAATTCAATTTTCAGATCTTCCCGGATTTTTCGGTTCGACATTCGACGTGACTCTTTCAAAAACGATAAAGTTAGCGGATTCATCACTTTTTCCGCTTCGGCCCAGCTCAATTGTTTCGGTTGAGGAAGTTCGTACAGTTCGGCAACAGCGATAAAATAATCGCTCATACTGCTTTGCTGGCCATCACAAACATTAAAAATATCACCAGCCTCCCCTTTTTCCATTGCCGCAAGACAAATTTGTATCAGGTCGAGACTGTGGATCCGATTGGTTCTGGGAGCATCTTCCGGCTGCAAAACCTCATGCCCCTTGGTCAGTTGAGCAATCGGCAACCGCCCGGGCCCATAGATTCCGGTGACACGCAAGATAACCAGATCAAAGCCAAATTTTTTTGCCTGCTGCCGTAATTGCTGCTCCGCACTAACGCGACGTTTCGCCCGACTGGTCTGCGGGTTGACAGGGGTTTCTTCAGTCACCAGATCTTCACCGCAATCACCATAAACGCCACTGGTACTGATATATACGACCTTAGAAGGATAATTATCGGCAGACAAAATCCGGCAGAAGTTCAACATCCGGTAGTCACTTGAGCCACCCCCCTGAGGTGGCATAAAATAAAACAGTTTCTGGCCATGAACAGAAATTTCGGGGAGATCCTCTCGATAGTCAAAATTTGCGATAATTGTTTCGATCCCGGCCGACTGTGGAACCTTGACACCCTCTTCAAAATGGATCGTCGCCTGGACCCGATGTCCCTGGCTGATCAACTCCCGGGAAACACGAAAGCCAATATCGCCGCAGCCAATGATGGTATAATCACTCACTTTATTCTCCAATTTCACGATAAACTCTTATTGATAATCTCGTAAAGATCCCGCGACAGTTCAGCCTGCTGCAGGCAGAGCAGTTCCTGCCGCAGCAATTCGCGTCGGGTGGGCTCCAACTGTTTCCAGCGAGTCAGCGGTGCCGCCATTCGTGCCGCGACCTGTGGGTTACGCCGATCAAGTTGTATAATCTGTTCAACCAATAATCGATATCCAGCTCCATCAACGTGATGAAAAACTGCCAGATTCTGGTAAAAGGCCCCCAGCAAGGCCCGCACCCGGTTGGGGTTACTCAAAGTGAAATCGGGATGCTGTAATAGCTCCCCAACCTCAGCAAAAGTTTCGGCTCGATGTGATAATGCCTGGAGACTGAACCATTTATCCAGCAACAGGGGATGCTGCTTCCACTGCTGATAAAAGTCATCGATAATTCCCTGCCGGTCGGTTACGCTGCTGTCGACCAGCGCAGCAAAAGCTGCCAACCGATTGGTCATATTTGTCGCCGTTTGATATTGATGCAGACAAAGTTCGGAACTCTGTTGCTCCAGACGCATCATGATTGACAGGGTAAAATTTGCCAGACTCCGTTGCCCGACCGCGACAGGATCGAGAGAATAAACAGCATCGGCAGAAAAACATTCTTTATACCGTTCTGCCAATAAAGACCGATTGTCTGTCGCCAGCTGTTGAATGGCCTGATCACGAACATCCCTGATGGTCTGTGGATTGAACTCACTCAATTGATCAGCCAGATATTGCTCACTCGGCAACGTCAATAACTGTGTCAGTAAGCTCGGATCTGCCTGACGATCAGCCAAGGCTTCTGTCCAGGCTTTTTTAAAAATCGGCTGCAGGTAAAAGGGATCTCCCTGCTCCAGGTCATGATACATACGCAGCAATTCATTCATTGCCAGGGTCTGGCCGGCCTCCCAACGATTAAACGCATCGCTGTCATGAGCCATGCGAAAAGCCAGCTCTTCATCGTTAAACCCACCCTGCACCCGAACCGGCGCGGAAAAACCCCGCAACGGGGAGATAATCGGCGACCGTTCAATCCCGACAAAAGTGAACTTGTGAACCGGTTCGGTCAACTCAAGAACCCGGCTCGTAGCGCCCGGCTGAGTTTCTCCAGATAATTGCAGTGGGATGTCTTTGCCGGCACCATTGAGCAAACCAATCACAACGGGGATATGAAACGGGGCCTTATTCTCTTGCCCGGGAGTCGCGGGACAATCTTGAGAGATTTCCAGTGTCAAAGCCTGCTGTTCGGCATCATAACTCTGTTGAATCTGTAACTGCGGAGTTCCAGCCTGCGAGTACCAGCGCTTGAAAGTGGTCAGTTCAATATTTCCCGCTTCTTCCATCGCGGCAATAAAATCGTCACAAGTGGCGGCCTGGCCATCATGGCGCTGCAGATACAGTTTGACTCCGCCAATAAATTTTTCTTCGCCAAGCAACGTCTGCATCATCCGGATAACTTCAGCACCCTTGTTATAAATTGTCGTTGTGTAAAAATTATTGATTTCCAGGTAGGAGGCAGGACGAACCGGATGTGCCATTGGCCCGGCGTCTTCGGGAAATTGATACTGGCGTAAAATCCGCACATCATCAATCCGTGTCACCGCGGCTGAATTCATATCTGCAGAGAACTGTTGATCACGAAAAACGGTCAGCCCCTCCTTCAGACTAAGCTGAAACCAATCCCGACAGGTGACCCGATTGCCGGTCCAGTTATGAAAATATTCGTGGCCAATCACCGATTCAACCCCCAGATAATCAGCATCAGTGGCCGTTTCTGGATGAGCCAGAACGTATTTGGAATTAAAGATATTCAGCCCTTTATTTTCCATCGCCCCCATATTGAAATCATCAACCGCCACGATCATATAGCGGTCAAGATCATATTCCAGTCCAAAAGTTTCCTCATCCCACTGCATCGATTTTTTGAGTGACTGTAGCGCATGATCGCAATAATCGCTGTTACGATCCTCAACATAAATCTGCAGCAATACATCCCGCCCGGAGATGGTCGTGTAATGCCCCTCGTGACAGACCAGATCACCAGCAACCAGGGCAAACAAGTAGCTTGGTTTGAAAAAAGGATCTTCCCACACAGCGAAATGTCGTCCGTTTTGCAATTCCCCCTGTTCCAACAGGTTTCCGTTACTGAGCAGAACCGGATATTTTTTGTCCGCTTCGATTCGCACCCGAAATCTGGCAAGAACATCTGGACGATCTGGATAATAGGTGATGCGACGGAATCCCTGCGCCTCACATTGGGTGCAAAAATTCCCACTGGTCAGGTAGAGCCCTTCCAGAGAGGTATTATTTAAAGGATCAATCTGGGTTTGAATTTCAAGGGTGAATTTTTCCGGCACCGCAGCTATCTGTAAACTTTCATCGTCCTGACGGTATTCACCTGCTGCGAGAATTTTACCATCAAGCTTAATTTCGAGTAATTCAAGCTGCTCGCCATCCAGAACCAGAGCTTCCAGCGCTCCATTCCGATCAGGATTGAGAGACATCTGCAGAATCGAGGAAACCCGTGTTGCGGAATCGTACAAATCAAATTTCAGTTCAATCTGTTCAACCAGATAGGGGGGAATTTGGTAGTTTTTCAGGTGAATTGCTTCGGGAGTTTTTTTTGACATTTTCTCGATTCGATTCGGTCAGAAGATTCAGTTCAGGATAAAGGCAAAAATCGCCCACAGACTATCATTGATGACCCAAGGTGGGGAAGAGTTGAAGTTAAAATTTGAACCCCGCCAGACCATTTCTTGTTCTTTGGCCCACGGCTGATTATTTTAGCCGGGCCGACCGATTCTTATGACCGGACCATTTTGGCAGATCGTCACAGATATCAATAACCCGCTGATCATAGAAAAGATGGCAAGTCGGCTTGAATGAGTCGGGCGTTTCGCCCCCTAGCCCAAAGTCAAACAGCGTGGGGAAAGCCAGCCACATCCTGCGCCCTTCATCGGCAATCGGAGTCCCACATTGGCAACAACTGACCTTGCAGGGCAAGATGCGCTCATTCATGCCTTGCTCGCTATTGAAAAAACGCAGCTGATCCAAACCTGCCGTGAACCTCACATGATGTTTGTGAAAGATGGCAGCCCATTGCATCGGAGCGCCGTGCAGCGTCTGACATGTTGTGCAGTGACAAAGTTTCGCATCCACGGGATCAGCACTCACCTCATATCTAACTTTGCCACAAAAACATGCGGCTCGGTACTTTGCAATAAACGCCGAATCGTCAAAGGATGCATAGTCGGGGCCGAACCGGTTCTCTGTTGAAAACATTTTAAATCCTTCCAGAACGTCCAGGAGGCTTCTAAAGCGAAGGTCAATATGATTCTGACTATGACAATAGTTTAACTGATGACATCTGAAAGAACGGATCAGGGGTCACATCTTAACCGTTAAGTATTGCTCGTTCCATAAGCTCAACGGCCTTTTTCAGTTCGACATTCTGTTCAAGCACATTCTCAAATCGCTTACAACTCACAGTAATTGCTGCACCAGAAACACCACCAAAATATCGCCCCAATTCGACCCCAGGCATATTGCTCAGCTTACGTGATAGATAAATGGCTATCTCGCGTGGTTGGTTACATTTTTTACCTTTACTTCTGATACTATCGAGGGTTACGCCGGTTTTGATTGAAACGATATCGACAATGATATCGCTGGAAACAGCCGGTTTAAGTTTTTTGATGTCAGGTATCTCGTTCGTGTTCGCTTCGTCACTTACAAATGTTTCCCGAACCCAGTTAACAAAATTGGAGTCACCAAGAATACAGCCGCCAACGCTCAAGCTGTTTGGATTCTGTAGATTTTCCATATCTATATTTTCAACATAGGCTCTATAGTGTTTGATGGCCGTTTTGCTCCGTTTACCGAAGTGCCCCAGCAAAGATTTGTCCAGCCATTTCAATGCTGTTCTCTCACCAATAAAATCGCAGTAACTGCTCCATCGGTAATCCTGTGGATTAGACGTAATTCCTGCCTTAACAGGATTGAGGTGGATATAACATGAAACTTGCGTCAGGTACTCATCTGCATCCACAAGGATAGCTTTGAACCGCCCTTGAAACAGATGTCCATGGCGCTTATGTTTCTTATTGAACCAGATTGCGTAACTGACATTCAGCCACTGGATGGCTGCACTGAGATTGGCTTGAGGTGTTTCGATCAGCAGATGATAATGATTGGACATCAGGCAGTAACTGTGGATATTTACACCAAAACGTTCGTGGAGCACCGCCAGGCATTCAAGAAACTTTTCATGATCACGTTTTGACGTGAAGATTCTTTCACCGCCATTGCCACGATTAATGACGTGGTAGTAAGCGCCGAAGTATTCGATACGTAAAGATCGCGCCATATTGTCCTCCGGTAACAGAGTGCAGAGCGGGCAGTATGGCGTAATGCGTGAATCTGGTCAATATTTAATATTTAAGATGTGACCCTGCTATGTGACCTAGCACCGAATACAGGGTAGCTTCGCCCCTTGTCTTACGCTCCCAACTCCTTTTTTACCGCCAGACCGAGCTCTTTTAAGGTATAGGGTTTCTTAAGATAGGCTCCTGCCCCAAGGGCTTGCGCTTTTTTCACCTCATGGCTTTCCGAAAACCCACTGGCAATTACGGCTTTTTGTTGCGGGTGCTTAGCTCTTATGCGCTTAAAGGTCTCATAGCCGTTCAGCCCCGGCTCCATTAACATATCGAGCAGGAGTAAATCGACCTTGTGCTGATCGAGGAACTCGATTGCCTCTTCGCCGCTGCTAACGACCGAGATTTGATAGCCCAGATCGAGGAGCAATTTTTTCGCCAGGGTGCGCACCGTCTCTTCATCATCAACAATTAAAACATGTTCCCCATGCCCCTCAATATCAATGTTATCCTCGACACTGACGGGATTAGACTCCCGTTTAACCGCGGGGAAATTTAACGCAAAAATGGTGCCGCCCTTTTCCGGTTGTTTAATTTCGATAAAGCCGTCATGGTCTTGAACTGTGTTCCAGACAATCGTAAGGCCCAGCCCCGTACCGCTATGGCCAAGGGTTTTATTGGAATAAAAGGGGTCGAAAATGTGCTCTAAATTCTCAGCGGGGATGCCCGGGCCATCATCGGCGATAGAGAGCATAACATAGGGGCCGGGTTCAAGGGTGCGGTCGTGAAATGTTACGGGAGTGGTTAGTTTCTTATTCTCTGTGGTGATGGTTATATTGCCTGCCGAAGTTGCTTCAGCGGCATTAATTATTAGGTTCATAATGCATTTACGCATGTGAATTTCGGAGCATGAGATAGTAGGGGCTGATGATTCAAATTTGTGGTTAAATTTAATCTGTGGAAACCTTTCGGTCAGGGATTGGTGCTCTGCCGAGGCTAAATATTCTGCAGCAAGAGTGTTTATATTTACCGGGTGGCGATCGGATGCCGCATCGCGGGAGAGGGTCAGAAGGTCGGCGACAATAGCCGCTGCCCGGCGGCCCGACTCACGAATTTCGTACAAATACCTTTTGAGTTTTTCCTCTTCGGGAATCTTGCGCAAAAGGAGGTCGGCATAACCGATCGAGCCCGACAAAATATTATTTAGGTCGTGGGCAACTCCACCGGCTAACATCCCTATGGCTTCCATCCGTTTCGCTTGGTGGACCTGCTGTTGCAAGTCGGCTCTCTCTTTTTCGGTTTGTACCCGCTCTTTGCACTCAGCTTCGAAATCGGCGGTCCGTTGGCGCACTTGCTGTTGCAAAGAACGGTTCCAGAGAATGATAAGGAGTAGGGTCAGAAGTAAAAAGATAGCGGCAGCGGTAATGAGAAACAGGGGAGATGGGCGCCACGACTTTTCTTCCAGGGAAATCCACTTGGTTAAGACCGCTTGCTTCTCCTCGGCGGTTATAGATTTCATCCCCTTGGTTAAAATCGAAACCAGGGTTGGCCAGTCATCCCGGACCGCAAAGGAGAGGTCAAAGACAAAGTCGGTATCTTGCGTAATACTGAGATTATTGATGCCGTCCTTTTGGATATAGTATGAGGCGGAAGCAATATTCAGCACCATGGAGTCAATTTTGCCAAATGATACCTGACGTAGCCCGGAGGAAATATCGGGCATAACTTCAAGGGGGAGTTCCGGATAGACCCTGCGCATGTATTCATGGTCGGCATAGTTTGCAACAACGGCAATGCTTTTTCCCTCTAGGTCGTCTAGATGAGGGAAATCGGTGGCCGAATCACGGACCAGAACCACGGCTGGAAATTCGACAAAAGGGGGAGTAAACTTCATATACTCGAGGCGTTCAGGGGTGGGAACCGCTGCCCCCCACATATCAATTTGTTTATTTTTGGCCTGAGCGACAACTTCGCTCCAGTTTTTAAGGATGGTGATTTCAAACTTCAGCGGCAGTTTTTTTTCCAGGAGATGGATAAAGTCGGCGGCAATGCCTTGGTAAGCGCCGTTTTTGTCAAGGAATTCAAGCGGCGGGAAGTCTGGATCGGGGGCGAGTCTGATAACTGGATGCTCTTTAATCCAGGCAATTTCATCCTCGGTAAAGCCAATGCCGTAGTCGCCTACAGTGGCGTTACTATTATCTATGTCGCTGTCAGCGGCTAAATATGATAAAGCTTGGTGTGGGAGGAGTATCGCCACGAGCAAGACCATAGCGAACACAAATAAGGTGGTGGGGCAATATTTATGGCGCATATTCTGGATACTTCCTTATTTAGTAACTGTTGAAATGCCCTGTGGCACCCATTCCAAGGGACACTTTGCCATGGAGACCACAAGCCCCTACCAGCAGCGGTAAATAATCAGAGAATAGAATGGCCCTGTCACCAAGACCAAGCCCTCCGTTGCCACCGGACATGCGGTTTTCCCGCATCCGG
>LLYT01000087.1 GCA_002049545.1 Deltaproteobacteria bacterium tcs-42
TTAACGAAGAGCTTGAGCTGGTTTGGAACGGTTCCAAGACACCTCAGCAGGCACTGGATGCTGCGGTGGAAAGAAGTAACACCAAACTGCGCGAGTTTGAAAGAATTTATAAGTAGTTAACCATTCAGCAAAACCGGGATTGTCCCCGCACGTGGGGCTGTCCCGCGCTTTTGCGCTGCAACCCACTACAGTTTATAACCCGTAAAGCCGGGGCAGCCTTGGTAAAACCTGGCTGGTCCCGGCTTTACCAGCAGTTATAGCGAATTGGTGATAATATTCTGCCATGTTAAAAAAACGCTCCTACTTTCATACCCGCTCTCTCCCTTATCTGCTGATTCTGCCGCAAATCTTGATAACACTGACTTTTTTCTATTGGCCAGCCATACAGGGGATCGTTGCTTCCTTCCAGATAAGTGACCCGTTTGGATTTCGAACCACATTTGTCTGGTTTGATAACTTTGTTGCCCTGTTCACCGATCCTCTCTATCTAAAATCGATTGTGACAACCCTGTTCTTCAGTGGATCGGTCGCAATCGTTTCAATTGCCTGTGGCCTGTTTCTCGCCAGCATGGCTAATCGAGTGTTGAAATTCACAACAATGACACGGACTTTGTTGATCTGGCCGTACGCAATAGCTCCGGCGATTTCTGGAATTTTGTGGTTATTTTTGCTCCATCCTTCCTACGGTGTGGTGGCAATCGGGTTGGAGAACTGGCTTGACATCGACTGGAACCCTTTATTGAAAAGCTCAAATGCCATGCTGATGATTGTTATGGCCAGTGCCTGGAAAAATATCAGTTATAATTTCGTATTTTTTCTTGCTGGACTCCAGGCAATCCCCAAATCACTGATCGAAGCTGCAGCCATTGATGGTGCCAGTCCGTTCCGACGTTTCTGGACAATTACTTTCCCGTTGCTTTCACCAACGTTTTTCTTTGTCACCGTCATGACGATTATCTTTTCATTTTTTGAATCCTTCGGCATCATTCATGCGGTCACTCAGGGTGGGCCGGGCGGATCAACCAATATTCTGGTCTATAAAGTTTATCAGGATGGGTTTATAGGTCTGAACCTTGGCTCTTCATCAGCTCAGTCGGTGGTTCTGATGGGGTTGATTATTCTGATTACGGTTCTGCAATTTAAATATGTGGAACGTAAAGTTCAATATACAGGCTAACCTTATGATGGTTGAAAAAACTCCAGTACTCGATACTTTTACCTATGTTTCTCTGGTTGTGGGAATTGTCGTGGTCGGGTTTCCGATTCTTTATGCGGTGATTGCCGCCACCTTGTCAATTGAGGAGGTGTCCCGCGTTCCTATGTCGATGATTCCAGGGGATCAGCTGTTTAATAATCTCAGTGAAGCCTGGAACCGGGGCGATCTCGGGACCCAGTTGTTCAACTCCTTTGTCATGGCGTCTGGCATCACCATCGGGAAAATCGTCGTCTCCCTGTTTGGCGCGTTTTCAATTGTCTATTTTGACTATCGCCTCCGTAGTGTTGCTTTTGCCGCTGTTTTTTGTACCCTGATGCTGCCGGTTGAAGTCCGGATTCTGCCAACTTACGAAATGGCTGCCAACTTGTTCGGTCCACTGCAGTCGGTCTGGAGTGCTCTGGGACTCGACGGCATTGTCAGCTGGTTTGTCGGGCACGATATCGAAGTGTCCCTTGAATTCAGCCTGCTCGACAGCTATGCGGGGCTGATTCTGCCACTGACCGCTTCGGCAACCTGTACTTTTCTGTTTCGGCAGTTTTTTCTGACCATCCCTGAGGAGCTGTGTGAAGCGGCTAAAATGGATGGTGCCTCACCGATGACCTTCTTCTGGAAAATTCTGTTTCCCCTCTCGAAAACCAATATTGCCGCACTCGTGGTGATCGAGTTTGTCTATGGCTGGAATCAGTATCTCTGGCCACTGCTGATCACGACCAACCCGAAGATGACCACTGCAGTCATCGGTCTGCACCATCTGCTCCCCTCTCCGGAAGATCCTCCCGATTGGCACATCGCCATGGCCGGGGCACTGATCGTTATGCTGCCGCCGGTCCTGGTTGTCCTGTTTATGCAGCGCTGGTTTGTCAAAGGTCTGGTTGAAAGAGAGAAGTAGCTGATGAGTGTCGCAATTCGCAGCCATCCCCGCATCGTCAATCGGGACACCTGTATTGCTGGTTGTACCTGTGACTCTGACCATCCGGCACCACAAGTTACCCTCTATTCGGGTGTGGATGCTAGTCAGGTTCTGGCAGAAGATTGTCGCGCTATTTATGGTGATCGCCCGGTTTTGCTCCTTTTTGATCCAGAAACTTACGCTGTTGCCGGTGCCGATTTGCAACAGCATCTGCAGGCTGAAAATGTCAATCTGATATCCCATCAGTTCGATTCTCATCCGGTCGCCTCTGCCGCCTTGATTGAGACAGTGCGGACCCTCAATAAAGGGGTTGCGCTGATTATTTCGGTCGGCTCTGGTACGATCAACGACCTGGGTAAATACTCCTCCAGCGAAGATCAGATTGATTTCTGGTGTCTGCCAACCGCCCCATCAATGAACGGCTACACCTCTGGAATTGCCGCAATCAAGGTCAAAGGGGTCAAGCGGACCCTCCCCGCATTGCCGCCGCAAAGAATTTATGTCATCCCGGAGGTTATTCAGCAGGCACCGCTCAAGTTACTTCAGGCTGGTTTTTGTGATGTGTTGGCGAAAGTCGTTTCTGACATCGACTGGCAGTGTGAATCACTGCTGTTCAGTGGTGGCTATTGTGGTTTGCCCGCGTCGATGATGACCGCTGTTGAAAAAACCTATTCTGAATATCCTGAAGAAATTGGTCGAGGTGAGGGATCTGCCGTCATGGGATTGTTCCATGGTTTGCTGCTATCGGGAGTAGCCATGAGCCTGGCGGGGTCAAGCGCCCCGGCCTCTGGTGGAGAACACCTGGTTTCCCATTTCTGGGATATGCGTGAGCCGATCACGGGGCGGGAACCGGAACTGCACGGCTTGCAGGTTGGTGTTGGGATCATCCTGTCAACCGCATGTTATAAACGTCTGGCGCAATTGGATCGGGACGATTTGCCTCGGCAGGCAGACCGGTTGTTCAGCATGACAGCTGAGCGGATTCCCGGAATCTGGGGCCCATACGCTGATGAAGTTGCCAAGCAATTCCACAATAAGCGTGCAGCTCTGTTACAGTTTGATACCCTGTTGCCACAAAAATGGGACAAGTTGCAGTCCCTTTTCCGGCAAGTCCAGTCGCCAGACTATTTTGCCGACCTGTTTGCCCGAACCGGCGCACCTTTCAATCTGGAAGCCCTGCAGCTGAGCAAGGATGAATTGATGTTGGCCGCTATAAACAGCCGTGCAATTCGCGAACGGATCACCGTACTCGATCTCGCTGCCCATGCCGGAGTTCTCGAAGCTGCCGCCGAGGATGCTCTCCAGCTTTTGCGCAGCTAACAGGCCTCATGACCCGACCCACCACTGATAAATAAACGTCCCGATTGCTCCAAAGATAACCACCTCCAGAATAAACAGCCAGAGGACAAACGTCTTCTTGTCTTTGCGGCCACGAAGTTTTTCCGGCATGAATCGGTTGAAGTCCTCGGACATGTTATTCCAGGCTTCCTTGAAAACACTCTCTTGCTGGTTTTTTTTGCTCATGTTGGATGTTCCTCAGGAGCCTGTCGGACTATCCATGCCCTGGCGATAAATTCGATCCTTCGGCTCATATTTTCGCGTCGCTCCGTATCGTCCGACACGCTCCTAGACATTGAAGAGGAAGTGGCAGATATCACCGTCTTCGATGACGTAGTCTTTGCCGTGAAGTTGCATTTTGCCAGCCTGCTTAACCCCTTGTTCAGAACCGGCAGCCATCAGGTCCTCATATTTCATCACTTCGACACGGATAAAGCCACGTTCGATATCACTGTGGATTTTTCCGCCTGCGACCGGTGCGCTGGAACCTTTGCGGATGGTCCAGGCCCGGCACTCATCTTTGCCTGAGGTATAGAAGCTCATCAGACCCAAAGCATCATAAAGGGCGGAATTGATACGGTCGAGGCTGGGCTGGGTGATCCCCATAGCGGCCATAAATTCGAGTCGCTCTTCATCATTATCGATCGCGGCAATCTCGCTCTCAATCGCGCAGGAAATAGAGAACACATCGGCACCAAAATCTTTACCAATATCATCCTCGGAGACGTTGTAAGCAAAGAGCAGAGGTGTGCGGGTCACCAGGTCAAGGCTTCTGATCAACTTTTCCTCGTGGGGTTCAAGGGTGACTGTGCTCAGGAATTTTTCATCTTCCAGGGCACTATTGAAGCGCTGCAGGATCTGTTCTTCCAGGACCTGTTCGGTGGTTTGACCGCCGCGCTTTTCTTTGGCAATACGTTGCAGGCGGGTCTCAACCAACTGCATATCGGCCAGCAGCAATTCGGTTTCAATCATCTCCCGGTCACGCTCCGGATCCACTGAGCCGGCAGGGTGAAAGATATCGGGTGAATCGAAGGAGCGGATCACCAGGCAGAGGAGATCACAGCGCCGGGCCGGATCCATCCAGAGGCGCGATGTTCCACCGTCGGTGATATCGGGGCAAAGGACAAATTGATTTTCGGCGTAAGCTGTTTTTTCGGGTTGATAGAGATTCTTCAAAGCATCGACGCGACTATCGTGGATCGGAGCGGTCCCTTCAACGGCCTCACCGGGTTTGCGGTTGGCAGGGACAGGTCGACCAGTGAGCAGGGTGAACAGGGTTTTCTTGCCCGTCTGAGCCAGCCCCAAGATGGCGATTTTCATATACGATTCCTTTCCGAGTCAGTTTTTCCTCGAGCAAACAAATATGGACTTTGGTGCAGGAGCTCTTGATTGGTCCTTTTTTAACCGGAGCCACCTTTATTCGTCACGCGTCCATATGCGTAGCACAGCAGAGAGTCAATGTCTGTGTAAAAACCTCTCCCCGACCATTTTTAAAAATACTGGCAGGTCGATAGAGAAAAGGCGGCTCTGTCAAAGGCCGCCTTGTTGCCACGAAAAATAGCACCGCTATTTAGCACCGCTATTTGCTCTCAAATCTACGAAAATCTGCCTTCGTCCAGTCAGTTTCTCGTTACGCTCTGCAAAGTTAGTGAGACATAAATGTCGGTATCGTCATTGATTCCAGTATTGTTCGGGTCGCTCCGCCAAGCACCCGTTCCCTCAACCGGGAGTGACCATAGCCGCCCATAACGAGGAGGTCTGAACCAAGATCGGCAGCGCAAGACAAGATAGCATTACCTGTATCAATATCGGTGATATGATCTTTCGATGCCTCGACATGCACGCCATGACGTGCAAGATAAAGAGTGATGTCATCTGCTGGAACGCGATCCCGCGTATCATGTTTCGAGGAGAGCGCTATGAGATTCACATGATCTGCTCGCGTCAGTAGCGGGAGGGCGTCAGTGATAGCTCGCGTTGCCTCATGACTCCCATTCCAGGCGATTAAAATGCGACTTCCTATATTAAGGAAACTGCCTGCATAAGGGATGATTAATATGGGCCGACTGGCGGCGAGCACTAGCTGCTCGGTAAAATCCTTGGTCACATTTGATGTGTCAGAAGGGTCAGTTTGGCCAACGATAACCAAATCGGCGTAGCGAGCCTGTTTTGCTACGAGATCGACTTGGAAGCCGAGAGTGTAACACCATTCAGCGTCTTTGAAACCCATACTTGACACCTGATTGTTGTAAATTCCTTTGACCCTGGCCATTTCGTCAGCAGCGAACTTTTTCTGTGCTTTGTCGATCTCCCGCCCAGCATCTAGCAAATATGTGGGTACGACAAATGGATCCTGTGTGTAGAGTGCAATCAGGTGAGCTTCATGTTGGATTGCCATGCGGATGGCAACTTCAAAGCACACGGCAGTATGCTTGCCGCAGTCAGGATGAACGAGAATCGTTTTGTAATTCATGGGATTCCTTTCCTTAGCCGTGAGGCTAATTCTTGATGCACTCGCCAAAAAGCATTGGATGGCCATCAATCCTTATGATTTAACTTGTATCAGAGTTGCTGGGAAAATCAACTCATGCCAGCCCTTCAAGGCAGCGATTTGGTGGCGCAGCATTTCCCGCTGCATTCGCGGTTATTCAGTTTCTTGTCAGTCAGCAGAATACTGCTATCCTATGAGTAGGAGGCTGATCATCAAACGAATGATGTGGAGGAAGGGTGAAAAAGCACTGCCACTTTTTCTTGTGGGATTAGCCCTCATCAGTCAATTCAATAAACCATCATAAAGTTGGTGAGCTATGGCATATTTAAGACGAATTGAACTTGATGTCCTCAAACCCCATCAACCCAACAGCCTCGAATTTACCTCCGCTATTGTTGACAAATCGCCAGGAGCACGGATCGAACTGACAGTCGCAGAGGTGGATGAAAAAACCGAAACCGTTGACATCGTTATTGCTGGCAAAAATCTGGACTACGAAGCTATTGTTGAAGCCATCTCAGATATGGGGGGGTCGATACACAGCATTGACAGGGTCGAAGTAGAAAGTGAGTTCGATTAGATGACACAGGTCAATTGCGAAGCGCATGTTTAAGCAACTTGTATTACTGTTGGATATAACCCGCTCGCGTAGCCTTATGCGGAGATACTTCGTTGTTAATGGTTTTGACGGTGCCCTGACGATGCTTGGCATAATCATGGGTTTTTATGTAAGCGATCGGGCAAACTTATCAATTGTTATCAATTCATGTTTTGGTGCAGCCATTGCGCTTGGGATGAGTGGCCTGTCGAGTGCGTATATCAGTGAATCTGCTGAGCAGAAAAAAGAACTTCAAGAACTGGAACAGGCCATGCTTAAAGATTTACATGGCTCTGCTTATGGACAAGCGTCACGCTTGCTTCCTGTTTTGATTGCGGCAGTCAATGGCCTTTCTCCTCTGGTGATTTCATTGGTTATTATTTTGCCAATCTGGACCGCGACACTCCCCGTAGAATTGCCGTTCGATGCGTTAGAATTTGCCTTGATGTTGGCTTTAAGTATTCTATTCCTGTTGGGCGTATTTTTGGGGGGTGCCAGTGGCATGCATTGGCTGTGGGCCGGGTTGCGAACGCTTTTGATTGCGACGGTGACGTTAGGTTTAGTTTATTTTCTTGCCCCTTCATAGTTCACAAGCTACGGTATATCAAATTCAGTATGGGTGGCACTCCTCATCCTCTTTGCGTCGGGAAGCCGCAGGAATGTAAAACCCGAATTGTAGTCACTAAAACTAGCTAACAACCTATAAAACAAACACTTCACCGCGGTGATCTGGTATACTTGTTTCCATGAAACTCAGGTTCATCGTCGCGATTATTTTATTCAATTTCTTATTCATTTTGCCACCGCAAGTTAAAGGATGGTATCCGAGACTTATCTCAGAATCGTTCGTGACCGGGCCGCTCTCTGTTCAAATTATCGGGGAAGATCGATCCTACATACTGGCTCCCGGAGATGTCCTTCCCGATATCGCTCGACGTTTCCGAGTCGGTTACAATTCCATCAGTCGTGCCAATCCCGATGTTGATCCATGGGATCCTGGCCACTGGCGCGAGATTCTCCTCCCTTTTCGCACCATTCTTCCTGCTGCTGCCCAACCTGGAATCACCATCAATTTAGCAGAGTACCGACTCTACTTGATCTGGAACGAAGGGGACAAAACTCGCGTGCGTATCTACCCGGTTGGGATAGGGCAACCAGGATGGGCGACCCCTGAGGGTCTATTTGAAATCACAATGAAAATAGAATCACCCTCATGGACCTCACCTCCAGCTTTTCGTGCAAATGGGCAAACGCCGGCCATAATACCCCCGGGACCAGACAACCCACTTGGTCAACATTGGCTCGGGCTGTCGGCTCCGGGGGTTGGTATCCACGGTACAAATAAGCCTCACGGTATTGGCAGACGCGTGAGTCACGGCTGTATCCGACTTTATCCAGCGGATATTGAAGACCTCTATCGCCGTGTCTGGGAAGGAATACCCGTCAAGATCACCTATCAACCCATCAAGGTTGCGCTGGACGGAAAAGATCTTGTCGTGCAGGCCCATCCAGATTTCCTCGGCCGGATAAAGACTCCACTCGACAAAGTCGTCGAAGTGATGAATGGTCTGGGATGGGAGGGAAAAATTGACAGGAATGCCCTCAATAAAGTCATCGACGAAGCACGCGGCATACCTGTAACAATTTCAGAACCTTTTTAACTTATTTGACTATTTTTTAAGTCCCATCTCAAATGCCTTAACTGCTTTTTCAGCAGCTTTCTCAGCACGCTGAGCCGCTGAATCTGCACGAGAGGCTGAAGCCCGGGAATCGCGAGCCGCCGTTTCTGCTCTGGTCGCCGCTGTTTGTGCTTTGGTCGCTGCCGTTTCTGCTCTGGTCGCTGCTGTCTCTGCCCTGGTTGCAGCCGTTTCCGCTCTGGCCGCTTCATCAGACGCAAGTTGAGCTGAATCCAACGCTTGAGCCAAACGATTTCTGTCTTCTTGTGAGAGTTGAGCTGTACAGCCCGTTAAGATAATCGTACTCAGAAACACTGTAACTATGAGCCAACATGTCGTGCGCATCTTCATACCTCCCGGTTGAGTGAAAGATCTGCTGTTATTATAAGAAAAGCAGAAAACGATAGAATGTCAACTCAACATATGTCACAGATCGTTACAAGATGATTAACAGGCTGTTGAAAACAGCCTGTGGAGCCCATGGACGGGCGACCAAAATCGAGGGCTGGTTTCTAAGCCCTTGATTTTGTGAGCAAGA
>LLYT01000088.1 GCA_002049545.1 Deltaproteobacteria bacterium tcs-42
CTTCTCCCGCCCGCCTCACGACGTAGCGAGTTACTTACCTCCGGCAACCCCGTTCGATGGGTGCGACGGGGAGGTGCTACCCGGAGTGATAATCCTGATGTTGGCCTCCTATGTCTCTCACGGTTACACAGGGACGGACTGTCACCGTCACTGAGGGAAACGGGCTGCGAGTCGCCCGTTACAAAATGTTTAAATAAAAAAGTAGTAACTGAAAGTCCTGGACTAATGTCCATGGTTTTCACCAGCGTGATGGAACAATAAGGCAAGGGCAGAAAGATAGAAAAATGGCAAAAGAGACAAAACCAATCACCACATTTGAAGATTCATTTGAAAAACTGGACATCAGAGTCGGCAAGATTATCTCTGTTGAAGAAGAAATGCGCACCCACAAACCGACTTACAAAATGACTGTCGATTTTGGAAAATATGGTAGCCGTGTCAGTTACGGACGCTTCACCCAGCATCCGACTGAAGAGGTTGTGGGAAGACGGGTTCTGGGGGTTTTGAACTTTGAACCTCGTCAAATGGGACCTGTCACTTCTGAGGTGCTGATATTGGGCGTTCAGTATCCCAAAGCGGAAAGCGGCGAAGCGACATTTGTTTCCCCAGACGTCGATGCAAAACTGGGAAGCAAGCTATTTTAGGAACCAGTAACTCTTCCAGGTTCGACCAGATTGCGCCGCTATTTTTCACACCGGCAACGTTTTCTATCTTGACCCCTCAGCGAAGTTGAAGCATTCTCATTGACATGCCAAAATCAGCCTTCAACGCGATAGAAAACAATATCAGCAATATCCTCGGGGGTGCCAAAGTTGCTCTCGTTGAAAGCAAGGGGGATGTGCCTGATCCACAGGGGGAGAATACTGGCAAGATGATCATCCAACTGGAGGCCAATTTTTCCTCGTACTATTTTATAGCACAACGCAACCAGTTAACTTTTACCGAAGCAGAAAAAAGCATTGTCGGCGAACTGCTGACTGCGTTTCAAGGACTCTACGTCGGTTTTTCTGCTGAAGGCTATGCAGCTCATTTCCGTACCGCACTGTTGACATCACTTACCGATATCGCAGTGGCCCGTTTTCTTCGTGGCGACCGCAAAGGGGCATTCTGGCCCGTTCAAAGCTTAATCCAGCTACTTAAAAATCTGTCATATCAACGTTATGAAGGTTCTCCAGCGACGACTGGTTTTCTTATCTACAGAAGTAAGCTTGATGAGTTCCTGAAATCATTGAGCGCAACCAGATACGGCTGGCTTGACCTGGATAAAGACCGCCACAGGGTCTCGGCAGATTTTTTTCGCAACCCCCTTTCTTATCGCTTTGTTGATGGACAAAGTGCCCTTTTTGTGGGTGATATCCGCATGAACATCAAGGGGACGATCCGCACCAGTGCCCCCGGGCCGAATGACAACATTGAACGTCTTGCAAACCGTGAGACCCTTTCTTTGCTCAACAAGGCCGGTAAAGGTTCTTTCGCTGTCTTTGTCAATAAGGCATCAGAGGTCGAAGTGGTCCTCGATAATGATAAGCTTCTGCTCTGGCGCAAGGGGCATTGGGGCATATTCGATCCCGACATCATGCGGGAGTTTTTTAGCGGCAAATTGGAAAAACGCTCCACCGATCATTTGATCTGGTCAATCTATTCCTTGTCAAAGGCACGGCATGGAACTGTCGTACTGATTGCTGATGAGAATACCGATCTCGACCAATTGCGCACCGGGTCGGTCGGTGGTCGAGACCCTCTGAGTCGGGCTTTGATTCGCCATGTCCGCGGAACCAAGATCGGTGTCCTGAAACGCTCTGGGGAATTAAGCCGAATCCTTTCCTCTGATGGTTTGACAGTTATAAATCGCAAAGGCGAATTACTTGATACCGGTGTGATTATAGATACCTCCAGGGTCAAAGATTTAGTGACTGGAGGAGGCCGAACAACAGCCGCCACAGCCGCCTCATATTACGGTCGCGTTATCAAGGTTTCAGAAGACGGTCCAATCGATCTTTACGACAAGGGACATAGTCTCTACCGATTTGGTTAGTCCCCCTTCAATCACTCAACAGGGATTCCCAGCCGTGGCGAGAATTGTTCTCGCCACGGCCGAATATAGCGAACTGGTCCGGGAATCACTCTTGTTGCGTTGTCATAGAATCCCCTTGGTTTGAACCATTCAGGTAGCCGCGTTGGAATCATTGCCGGTGAGTACCGCCCTACTTGAACCACCAGCGTTCGGCATTCCTCATCCCGTCTACAGCCATATGGCCGGAAATCGATCCATGCGCCAATTTGTCGGAGCTGGCCTCAACCATCTGGTTGTACATGGGCACGACCGTACCGGAATCGTTGCGGCAGATCTCCTGCATTTCAGCATACATCTTGCCCCGTTTCGTGCTATCGAGCTCGGCGCGGGCAGCTACCAGCAATTCGTTGAACCGCTTGTTATTCCAGTTGGTGTCATTCCAGGGCGCGCCGTTGGCATAGGCAACCGAGAACATCATGTCTTCCGTAGGCCGACCACCCCAATAGCACATGCACCACTCTTTCTTCATCCAGACGTTGCTCCAGTAGCCGTCATCCGGATCGCGCACAACATTGATTTTAATGCCGGCCTTCTTGGCCTGCTCCTGGATCATGACGGCAGCATCAACCGCACCGGCAAAAGCGGCATCGGCGGCATGAAGATTAAAGGTATGATCGAGCATGCCTGCCTTTTTCATATAGAATTTTGCCTGATCCGGGTCGCTGCGGCGTTGTTCCAGATCGTCATTGAAATAACGGTTGACCGGAGCAATCGGGTGATCGTTACCGATTTCGCCGTAGCCCCTGAGAACCTGTTTCAGCAGTTCTTCACGGTCAATCGCCAACTTGAGAGCCGTCCGTACGTTGTTGTCGTTGTACGGCGAACGATCCACCAGCATGGGAATGGTATAGTGGGCGGTTCCGGTCGTAGCGGTGACATTGACCCCGGGCATCCGCTTCATCAGGTGAACAGTCTTCAACTCAACCCGGTCCATATAGTTGATCTGTCCGGTCTTCAAAGCATTGGTCCGGGCATTGGTATCTACGATCGAAAGGGTCTCTACTTCGTCAAAATGGCCACGCCCCTCTTTCCAGTAATTGGGATTGCGGGTGGCGAAGGCCCGGACACCCGGCTCCCAGCTTTCCAGAACGTAAGCGCCGGTACCGATACCCTTTTCCCATTCCTGACCCTGGGTTCCCGCCGGGCAGATGCTGAGGTGATAATCCCCCAGAATGAACGGAAAGTCGGCACTGCCACCCGACAGCGTGAAGACAACCTCGTATTGCCCGTCGGCCTTGATATTTTCAATCGCTTTCAGGTAGCCCTTCGCCCCGGATTTCGATTTCTCCCCGCGGTGATGGTTAATGGAATAGACGACATCCTCGGCGGTCATGGTCTTACCGTTGTGGAACTCGACCCCCTTGCGCAACTTGAAACGCCAGACCTTGGCGTCCGGTGTCGATTCCCAGGATTCGGCAAGCTCGGGGATCGGGTCGAAGTTATGATCGATCTCCACCAGGTTGTTGCGGATCTGCCAGTTCAGGTTCTGGTTCATATTCGAGGTCAGCGTAGCCGGATTCATGGAGTCAGTCGTCGACCCGCCGGTCAGTCCCATGATCAGACGCCCCCCCGACTTGGGTCCGCCCGCTTCGGCCGATCCGGGAAACAGAGCTGGCGATACAGTCGCCATCAATCCGAGCGCCGCCGTCCGGTTGAGAAACTCTCTCCGGGAAATTTTTTTCTGTTCGAACAGTTCCAACAATGCTGCTAAACTTGACATCTTTTTCCTCCTTTTGTATGGGAATCCAAATTAGAGAACCTGCTTCCGGCTTCAATTAGGCACCGTCTCAAGATAACTCGAAGCCCGTTCAGCCAGCAGCTTGTCCAGCCACTCGGTGTCCATTTCCGGCACTGAAGCCAACAGTTTATCCGTGTACTCGTGGTAGGGGGGAGCAAGAATCTGCTTCTTCTCGCCCTGTTCGACAATTCGACCTTCGAGCATGATAATGATTTTATCCGCAATCGCCTTCACCGTCGCCAGATCGTGAGTGATGAACAGGTAGGAAATATTCATTTCATTCTGCAGATCCTGCAGCAGGGTTAATATCCCCTCGCCCACCAGCTGATCCAGTGCCGAAGTGACCTCATCGCAGATAATCAGATCGGGCTCCGCTGCCAGGGCCCTGGCGATACAGATGCGCTGCTTTTCGCCGCCCGACAGGTCGGTGGTCATCCGATCGATATAGCTGTCGGGGTCCAGCTTGATTTTGGTCAGCAACCCCCGGATGCGCTCTTCGGCCTCTTGCCCCCGGATGCCGAAGTAGAATTCCAGCGGCCTGCCGATCGTCGTCCGCACCGTTTGTCGCGGATTCAGAGCGGTATCCGGCATCTGATAAATCATTTGCAGACGCCTGAGGGCATCCCTGTCCCGGCTGGCCAGGTCGGCGGACAGATCGTTTCCGAAAAACGAGATGGTCCCCTTGAGCGGCGGCAGAATGCCGGTAATCACTTTGGCGAGGGTGCTTTTCCCGCTACCCGACTCTCCAACAACGGCAACGGTTCTGCCCCTTTTGACAGTCAGGTTGATATCTTCCAGCACCCGCTCCTTGCCGGTGTAAGAAGCCTCCACACCCTTGACCCGCAGAATAGTATCCATATCTTCGGTCAGGCTTTTCTCTTCTCGCAGCGTCCGGACTGACAACAGATCACGGGTGTATTTTTCCCGGGGATTCTTGATCAGGCTTCTGGCCTCACCCTCCTCTACCAGCTTTCCTCCCTTGAGCACCATGATCCGATGCGCCACCTGAGCGACAACCGCCAAATCGTGGGTAATATAGAGTGCCGCTTTGTTCATCTTCCGGGTGATCTCCTTGACCGCAGCCAGCACCTCGATCTGCGTCGTCACGTCGAGGGCTGTAGTCGGTTCATCAAAGACAATAATCTCCGGCTCACAGGCCATCGCCATGGCAACCATGGCACGCTGCAGTTGGCCGCCGGAGAGTTCATGCGGATACCTGAAGCCGATCTTTTCCGGATCGGGTAAAAACAGTCGCCGATAAATTTCAATCGCCTCGCGTTCCGCCTCTTCGTAGCCCATAATCCCGTGCTGCACAGGGGATTCGGCATATTGCCTGATGATTTTATGAAATGGATTGAAGGAGGCAGCCGCACTCTGGGCGACATAAGCGATTTTTGCACCCCGCAGTGCGCGCAGGGTCTCGTCATCAGCACCCATCAGTTCCTGCCCCTCAAGCTTGATTGATCCCGAAGCCAGCCGGCAACCCTGGCGGGCATAGCCCATGGCGGCAAGCCCAATAGTCGATTTACCCGCCCCCGACTCACCGATCAGACCGAGTACCTCACCCCTTTTCAGATTCAGACTGACATTGTCGACAATGGTGTTCCACTGCTCTTCGTAATAACCTTCGATAAATAAATTCTCGATTTTCAGTATATTGTCACCTTGCATAACTGACCTCATATCATTCGTGCAGACCGCTTGAAAGATGTAAAAACCAGTCCACTATCAGGTTAACGCCGACCGTCAAAAAAGCAATTGCAGCTGCTGGTATCAGCGGAACGTAGATACCAAAGGTGATCGCTCCGGCGTTCTCGCGAACCATCCCTCCCCAATCGGCCAGAGGAGGCTGCAGCCCCAGACCCAGGAAACTGAGCGAAGCAATAAACAGAAAGACAAAGCAGAAGCGCAGACCAAACTCGGCAACCAACGGCGGCATGGCATTGGGCAATATCTCATGGCGCATGATCCACCATAGCCCTTCGCCCCTCAACCTTGCCGCTTCAACAAAATCGAGCACTTCAATATCCATAGCAACAGCCCGGGATAGCCGATAGACCCGGGTCGAGTCCAGAATAGCAATGGTAAAAATCAGAACCGGGATGGTGGCTCCCATAACCGATAAGATCATCAGGGCAAAAATCAGCGTCGGAAATGCCATGACAATATCGATAATCCGGCTGAAAAACTGATCCGTCCAGCCCCCTTTGGTCGCCGCGACAAACCCCAGCGAGACCCCCAGAATAAACGACAGGGCGGTCGTAACAAAAGCCAGTGCGATGGTATTCCTGGCGCCGTAGATCATCCGCGTCATCAGGTCACGTCCCAGATGGTCGGTTCCCAGCAAGAACTCATCGGAAAAACTTTCCCAGACATTGCCGACCACGCTAGTCTCACCGTAAGGAGCGACGAGCGGCGCGAAAATCGCGACCAGCACATTCAACAGAACGATGGCGAAACCGATACGGGCACTGATAGGCGATTTCTTCAGCAAAGCAAACATGCAAAAACACTCCTGATGGCGTCGCAAAACTCACCAACTGCGGCGTTGCTGTCATTGTCTCGCTGCTTCGACGTACGTAAGTACGCCTCATTGCTCGACAATCACGCGCCTTGCATGTGGTGTTTTTTGTTTAGCCATCCCATTTGATACTTTTTGCGAAAGCATCACTCCTGGACCTACTGTTGAGACTGTCTTAAACGCGGGTTGACCAGCATGGACAGAACATCGGCCATGAGATTGAGAAAAATATAAGCACTGGCGAATATCAGTCCGGAAGCCTGCACCACCGGGATATCTCGTTTCGCCACCGAATCGACCAGCAGCTGACCCAGCCCCGGATAGACAAACACCACCTCGACGACCACCACTCCGACTACCAAATAAGCCAGATTCAGCGCAATAACGTTGATAACCGGGGAGAGTGAATTCGGGAAAGCATGAAGCATGATAATCCGCAGTCTCCTGACCCCTTTGACTTCGGCCATTTCGATATAAGCCTTGGACAGCACGTTGATGATTGCTGCCCGGGTCTGGCGCATCATATGAGCCGTGACAACGCAGGTCAGAGTGAGTGCGGGAAGCAGAACTGCGTAGATCTTGGCTCCCAGCCCCATGCTCTCATTGATCGTCGCCATGCTGGGAAAAATATTGAGCTGCACGGCAAAGAGCGCAATCAGGATGTAGGCGATAAAAAACTCCGGAAAAGATATAAACGACAGGGTCACAATCGAAATACACTTGTCAAAAAAGGTGTTCCGATAAAAAGCCGCCAACATCCCCAGCACAATCGCCAGCGGGACCGCAATTAATGCCGCCATGCCGGCGAGGAAAAGGGTATTCGCAAACCTCCAGCCGATCAATTCCGCAACCGGCCTGCCGTTCGCCAGCGAAGTACCGAAGTCACCGTGCGACAGGTCTTTCAGCCAGGCGCCATAACGAACATGTGGAGGCAGATCCAGTTTCAGCTCCTGCCTGAAGGCCTGGACCGTCTCGGGGGTTGCCGACTGCCCGAGAACCGTTTCGGCGACATCGCCCGGCAACAGCTCAACACCGATGAAGATAATGATGGAGATAACAAAGATCGTAACCAGACTGGCCAGGGACCTTTTGCCCACCAGAAGCAAAACATTCTTCATGAGCGGATAAACCGCTTATATTTAAGGGACACCATACTTTATCCTTTAGAGCTCAGGATTAACTGATTTTTTTCGTGGACCAGTTTTTTGCTTTTTGAGTGTTCGCAGGGTCTGTTTTTCCAGCATCTCAATAAACCCCTCATCACCCAGGGGTCGCCCCGTATTTTCATGCCTGCGGATAGTAGAATCGGATTCCTGTTCCGCAGCAACAGCCAAAAGTTCTGACCAGTCGGAAACCAAAGCGGCCAGAGGAGAAACCCTCACCAGGATATCGTTCTTCCCCTCCAGGTGTGCACGGCAACTGCTCCAGCGATAGTTCCCGGGCTGCTTGACCAGCCCGGCGCGGACCGGATTCATAAGGATATGCCGCGCGGCGGCAACCACGTAGCTTTCATTAACGGGACAAGAGGCGAAGCGCCCCTGCCACAGGTGCCCCTTCCAGCCATTCCTACCGTTGATGTAACGCGTATAGCGCCGATGGGCTTCGCCGACGCCCCGTCGCAAACCATCCTCGGACTGCGCCACACCGATGAGGTGAACATGGTTCGGCATCAGGCAGTAAGCCCAAACCTGAACATCGCACCGGTTACACCAGTCGGCCATCAGGTAGAGATATTGCTGATAGTCACCCTCGGTAAAAAAGGTATCGAGCTGCCGATTGCCACGCTGAACAATGTAGTTCGGCACCCCCGGGACGACGATTCTTGCTAAACGTGCCATAGTCTATAAAATATCATTCTTGGTTTGTTGATTACACTCCGGCCGCCCCCATCTGCCGGCCGGAGCGACAGAATTTCACCGCTTGAAAAGCAATCCTGAAGCCGCAGTGAGCTGTTCGATCGAGCAAGAGAAAGCCTGTTACGATGAGGACCGAGATTATCGGTCAACTTGCGTCAATTGTGTGAGTAGAATACCGTTCTAAACCTGAAGAGTCAATAAGTTAAATATTGTGTCCCTTAAATAAGTTCTTCGAGGTGCTATGGAGCGGGTAAAAAAAATTCGTAACTATTCACCACCACTACTGATAGGGGCTTGTGGTACCCATGGAAAGGGCGTCTGTCGCCACGGACGGCGACAGTCGAACGGCCATGGACGGCGCAAAGTGGCCCTTGGAATGGGTGCCTCAAGGCATTGCTGAACAATCAGAGAATAG
>LLYT01000089.1 GCA_002049545.1 Deltaproteobacteria bacterium tcs-42
CCAAGGACTTAAAAAAATGCAGGCACTGTGTGCTGTCATGCGTAAGTTATTACATGCGATTCATGCCATGTTGAAGAATAGAACCTGTTTTGACAACACCCTTTTTTTCAACATGGTCACAGCAGAAAATCTGTGATTTTCTACAAAAAACACTTGCATTGGAACAGAGTATCTACTGATAGGGGCTTGTGGTACCCATGGAAAGGGCGTCTGTCGCCACGGACGGCGACAGTCGAACGGCCATGGACGGCGCAAAGTGGCCCTTGGAATGGGTGCCTCAAGGCATCGCTGAACAGTTACGCAGGATGAAGATAAGAAGAGGCTGGCAAATAGACAATATTTTGCCTAGACTGCAGCTTGTTTTGTCCCCTTTGCATTGACAGCAGGTGATCAATGACGGAACTCTTTTTTGTCTTTCTCAACGTTATCCTGCCGGTTTTCGGTATTGTGCTGCTTGGTGCTCTGCTTGGCGGCTATCTGGAACTGCAAGCCCGGACGTTGACACGGGCGGCCTATTTTGTTTTTGTTCCCGCCTTCATTTTTCAGGCAATCAGTACCGCTGACGTGCCATTGACGAGTGTTGCAAAGATGCTTGCGTTTATTCTTCTGACCCACCTTCTGGCGGTTTTGGTCGCTGGTGGAATTGGCCGTCTATTGGGCCGCTCAAAAGAGATGATCGCTGCTTTTATTATGATTGCGGCATTCGGGAATGTCGGGAACTACGGGTTGGCGTTGATCCAGTTTCGCTTGGGTGATAATGCGATCCCTCCGGCAACCATCTATTTTGTCGCGATTTCAATCAGTGCTTTTGTGATATGTGTCGGTGCAGCCGGATGGGCTCATGGGGGGCGCCGCGGGGCAATCTGGAAAGTATTGAAAACCCCGGCACTCTGGGCAACTGTTCCTGCCGTGATGGTCTCATCGGGAGGGCTTGAGGTCCCATTGATGCTGGATCGAATGACTGGCCTGTTGGCTGATGCGATGATTCCAGTGATGTTGTTTGCCCTGGGACTGCAACTTTTTGAACAGGGGAAAGTTCACCTGACGACAGATGTCCTGCTGGGTTCAGGGATCAGATTACTTTTGACTCCACTACTGGCAATCCTGGTTGCTGTCCCTTTTGGCCTGACGCGCATTGAAAGTGCTGCCGGGGTGTTGCAGGCTGCAATGCCGGTCGCGATTCTGGTTTCAATTATTGCCAAAGAAAATAATATTGTTCCCGAATTTGTCACTTCTGTGGTTGTCGTTTCAACTTTGGCCAGTGTAGCGAGTTTAAGTGTGCTGATGGTGTGTTTGTAACGATTATGGTGGAATATCACAAATAATTTGACATGCTCGTCAATTTTGTGATAATTCAGCCGATAATCTCAATTTAATACAGGATTTATACATGTTTCAACATGCAGCGGCGGCAACTCAAGCGATTCAAGCGGCAACTATCAGCCTGAGAATTGTCCATCACCTTAAGCGGTGAGTTGCACAGGTATATACGCTAACCTTCAAGCCATGGACAGTCTGTTCATGGCTTTTTGTATGTCTGAGGAGAAACAGGATGCGTAATAATATTGTTCATATCGGTGCCGGTGAACTGACCTATGAAATTCGTGCTATCGTCAAGATTGCAGAAGAATTGAACCGATTGGGTATCAAGACCAATATGGAAAATATCGGTGATCCGGTTGCCAAGGGGGAAGAAATCCCCATCTGGATTAAAGAGATCGTCTCCGGGTTGACAATGCAGGACTGTTCTTACGGTTACTGTGCCACCAAGGGCTTGCTGGAAACGCGTCAGTTCCTGGCCGATTTAACCAACCAGCGTGGGAAAGTGCTAATTACGGCTGAAGATATTATCTTTTTTAACGGTCTCGGTGATGCAATTCAGAAGGTTTATGGAATGTTGAAACGGGAATCGCGGGTGATAGGCCCCTCTCCTACCTATTCGACCCATTCTTCTGCAGAAGGGGCGCATGCTGGGCAGAAGCCGGTTACCTACCGCCTGGACCCGGATAATCACTGGTACCCCGATATGGATGACCTGCGCCAATCGGTTAAATACAATCCCGCCATCTCGGGAATTTTGATCATCAATCCCGATAATCCTACCGGGGCGGTTTATCCTGAACGCATTCTTCGGGAGATTGTCTCCATTTGCAAGGAGTATGATCTGTTCCTGATTTGCGACGAGATTTACCATAACCTTTGCTATAACGGCACGGCAACCAGACCCATATCTGATCTGATTGGCGATCTGCCCGCCATTGCCATGAAGGGGATCAGTAAAGAAGTCCCCTGGCCGGGGGCACGCTGTGGCTGGATTGAAGTTTATAATAGCTCCAAGGATAAAATGTTCGAGCAGTACATTGAGAGTATTCTCAATTCAAAGATGGTTGAGGTTTGCTCCACGACCCTTCCGCAGAAGGCGATTCCTCCGATTCTCAGCCATCCCGAATATCCCAACTATCTTGCTGAGCGACGCAGTCGCTATGAGAACTATTCAAATATCGCCTATAATCTCCTCAGTGAAGTGCCGGGTCTTAAGGTCAATCGGACCAATGGCGCTTTCTATATGAGCGTGGTTTTCGAGCGGAACAAGCTGAACGATCGGCAAACGCTGCCGATTGAAAATCCTCAGGTCCGTGATTTGGTCGAAGGGCTGGTCAATCAGCCCGGTACGTTGAGTGATAAACGTTTTGTCTACTATTTACTGGCTTCAACCGGGGTTTGTGTCGTCCCTATTTCATCTTTTTGTACCGACGAGCGAGGCTTCAGGATTACCTTGCTGGAAAAGGATGAAAAGGAATTTACCCAGGTTTTTATTACAATTGCCAATGCCATCACCACTTATCTGAATTCGTAATAACTCTGCAGCCAGCCGATTTCATGAAAACGTATCTGCTGGCTATGCTTGTCGTGAAAGGTTCTTGTTGATGTCACCGCATCCGAACTTCGCTGGTTCGTCCACCCCCCAGACGATTGATAACCAGCAACAATTAACCGATTTTCTGTTGCGTGGTGCGCGTCCCCAAAGTGAGTGGGGTGTCGGGATCGAAACAGAAAAGCTGGTGGTTGATCGCCGTACCGGTGAGGCCGTCGGGTACGAACGGATTCGTGGGTTGTTGGACAAACTTGACGGAATTGGTGGCTGGCAAGGGGTTTATGAACACGAAAATCTGATCGGCCTGCAGGGAAAGCGCTCCTCGGTGACTTTAGAACCGGGCGGTCAGTTGGAGCTTTCGGGAAAATTCTGCTGTGACATTATGTGCAGTTGGCGCGATTTGAATCGTTACCGACAACATATTGTGACCATGGGGCACGACCTTGGATTGGTGTTTCTCGGGCTGGGAGTTCATCCATTTACCCCCTTGGACAAGATTGGCTGGTTGCCTAAGCCTCGTTACGCAATCATGGCTCCCTACATGTTGAAGAGCGGGGATATGGGGCAGCGGATGATGAAACAGACTGCCGGGACTCAGGTCAATCTCGATTTTTCGGATGAGGTGGATTGTGTCCGCAAGTTACGGGCTGCGCAATGGTTGAGTCCGATCTGTTATGCCTTGTTTGCAAATTCGGCGATTGTTGAAGATCAACTGAGTGGTTATCTGTCGTTGCGCGGAGAAATCTGGTCAAGAACCGATTCGGATCGATGCGGTTTGATTGAACAACTGCTCAACCCCGATGCCGGACTGGGTGATTTTGTTGATTACGCACTCGATGTCCCTCTCTATTTTATTCAGCGGCAGAATCAGTACGTTGATTTGACCCGGAACCGCTTTACTTTTCGCCAGTTTCTGGAAAATGGTTGGAAGGGTGAAACGGCGATGCTGGATGATTGGAATCTGCATCTCTCGACTTTGTTTCCCGAAGTGCGATTGCGTCCACAGATTGAGGTGCGTAGTGCAGATAGTTTGCCGCCGCGCTATACAGCAGCAGTGGCAGCATTGTACAAGGGGTTGCTTTATACCGATCAGGGACTTGCTGGCGTTGAAAAGATTTTTTCTTCACTGTCTTCAGAAGATTTTCGTCATATCTATAAGGCGTCCTGGCGGGATGGGTTGAAAACCGGAATCAAAGATCGAACCCTGCAGGATGTTGCCGCTGAGCTGCTTGATATTGCAACTCTCAGCCTCCAGGAGCAGTTTACTAATGGTGACAGTGGTGGGGATGAAAGTTGCTTTCTGCGTGAACTGGATGAGATAGTTGCAACCGGTGAATCCCTGGCAGTGCGCTTATCACAGCGTTGGAAGGGGGACCGGCAGGAAAAGCTGGCACTCTTGTACCAACATTGTGGTTATGCGGAGAGTTGACCAACTGCGCAAATGCACAGTCGATTATTGCGGAGATGGTAGCAATTAAATGCATGATGGCACGTGTTTTTTCTTGATTGGTCGGCGTAGTCTAAGAACCATCAACGGTTCTGGTGTGGCAGTCGGAATCTTGAGACAAAGAGATAAATTTTACCTCCTTTCTTAGTTTGAAGGCCATCAGCAGGAATACCTCCCCCTGCTGGTGGCCATTTTTTTCAACCGGATTTAATCTGTTTTTGACCGACTTTCCCTTGATTTATCAATCAGATTCCTGTTTCAATGTGCTGCCTAAAACCCAATTAAGGAGCTGCACATGTCGTTAGCAAAACTATCTGATCCTATTGTTCGCCAATCTATTGATACCATTCGTCTTTTAGCCGCTGATGCGGTAGAAAAAGCCAATTCCGGTCATCCGGGGACACCAATGGAAGCGGCACCGATCGCCTATCTGTTGTATATGCGTCATCTGCAGCATAATCCGGCCCATCCTGAGTGGGCTGGTCGTGATCGCTTTATTCTTTCTTGTGGCCATGCTTCAACTTTGATCTACAGCATGCTGCATCTGACCGGTTACGACTTGTCGCTTGATGACATCAAGAATTTCCGCCAATTCGGTCATAAGACCGCTGGCCATCCAGAGTTCGGTCATGTTCCAGGGGTAGAAACCACAACGGGTCCTTTAGGGCAAGGTGTTGCGGTTGCCGTTGGTATGGCGATGGGAAGTCAATATCTGGCACAACAGGTTGATGCTGAACTGTTCGATTGCCGGACTTGGGTCATCTGTTCTGACGGTGATTTGATGGAGGGTGTTTCTGCCGAAGCCGCCTCTTTGGCGGGTCATTTACAGCTGGGACAACTCAATTATATCTATCTGGATAACAAAATTACGATTGAGGGGGATACCGGACTGGCATTCAGCGAAGATGTTGGTAGCCGTTATCTCGCCTGTGGTTGGCATGTCGAGCGGGTCGAAGGGGAGAATCTTCCTGAGATCGATGCGGCTATGGAACGGGCCAAAAGAGATCCCCGGCCATCAATTATTATCGCTCGTACCCATATCGGCATCGGTGCTCCGAACAAACAGGATACCGCCGGTGCTCACGGAGCTCCATTGGGCGGCGATGAACTTGCACTGACCAAGCAGGCCTACGGTCGTGATCCCCGGGAAGCTTTTGTTGTCCCTGCCGAAGTCGCTGAGCATATGGCTGGTTGTCAAGCTCGTGGTGCTGAACTGGAACAGCAGTGGCAACAGTTATTTGAGCAGAAAAAATCAACTCCGCAAGTGGCCGCTTGGCTGGCTGTCGCCCAAGGTGAGTTGCCCACTGGTTGGGATGCTTCCTTGCCGGTATTCGCGCCCGAAGATGGTGCCAGGGCAACTCGTCAAGCCAGTGGTGCAGCAATCAATGGTTTAGCGGAAAAGCTGCCATTTCTCATCGGTGGTTCGGCCGACCTTGCTCCATCTAATAATACCGAAATCAAGGGCGCCGGCTCCTGGTTGCCGGGACAGAGTGGACGCAATATTCACTATGGTATTCGCGAGCACGCCATGGGTTCGATTATGAATGGTCTCTGTCATACTCCGGGGCTGGTTCCGTTTGCCGGGACATTCTTCGTTTTTGCCGACTATATGCGTCCCGCAATCCGTATGGCAGCATTGATGGGATTGGCACCGATTTATGTCATGACCCACGATTCGATCGGTCTGGGTGAAGATGGACCAACCCATCAGCCGGTGGAGCATCTGGCATCATTGCGTGCTATGCCGAACCTCACCGTTATCCGCCCTGCTGATGCCAATGAGACATGCGAAGCGTGGAAGGCGGCGATTGCCAATCGTAAGGGGCCGACCATGCTGGTGCTGTCACGTCAAGGCCTACCAACTCTGGATCGAAACAAATTTGCCCCAGTGGACGGAGTGCAGAAAGGTGGCTACGTCTTGTCTCCAGAAGCTGGTGAATTGCAGATGATCCTGCTGGCCAGTGGTTCGGAAGTACAGCATGCGATCACCGCGCAGGAGACGTTACAGGCGGATGGTATCGCTACCCGGGTCGTTTCTATGCCAAGTTGGGAGCTATTTGCTGCGCAGGACGCCGCTTATCGTGAGCAGGTCCTGCCTGCAGCCTGTACCAAACGGGTATCGATGGAAGCTGGCAGCACCTTTGGCTGGGAGCGTTATGTTGGCATGCAGGGCAAAGCGATCGGTATGGATGAGTTTGGTGCCAGTGCTCCTGCCGGGGAGTTGATGCAACATTTTGGTTTTACCGCAGAGAATATGGTTGCGGTCGCGAAGCAGCTGCAGGATTAATCTCCCGGCACGCCAGTCAGTTTGCCATATTGAAGTCAAGCACGAAAAAGGGCGGCCCTTAACGAGGCCGCCCTTTTCGTTTTTTTATACTGACCGCATCAATGTGCTGGAGCAAAAATTTTCCCCGATAGCACACCCTTCATCGTTCTGATAAAGACCAGCACCCAGACCAGTAAGAGAAATGCCACCGCAAATTGGTAGAAATTAAAGATAATGCCAAGCTGGGTCGCTTTCCATGCGACACCGGAAGAGACACACAGTGCTCCAGAAGGGAACGTGAAAGCCCACCACGACAAGGCATAGGGCAGTTCAATTTTAGTGATATAGTAGAGGGTGACTATCAAGGCCATGACGAACCACCAGGTGGAAAAGCCCCAAGTCAAAACAATGCCGAGTTTGCATATGGTAACAACGACTGCTGAATCGAGACCCATTAACTGGTGATGGCTGAACAGGTGCATCATTTTAAATAGAATGACCGAGATAATGGCAGTGGGGGCAATGCCGATAAAGAAGGTAGCGGCAAACTTGCTCATGGGGAGTTCATGGTAAATGTACCGATGGTAGACCGCGGCGCCAACGAACAGGAACAGGAAAAACCCGACGCCAAAACTTATCGTCGACAGAGTAATAGCGAGCTCTGCCCGTGCGGGGAAGTGACCAGCCAGTTCGTATCCGGCAATCGGGATAATCAGTTTTGATACCGGGGGGATATACCAGCCAAAGTTGGCGTGCGGTAGCTTGATTTCCTGGTGGCGGTAAATATGGGTCAGGATAACAAAACCGAGGATATAGATACCCGCAGATCCCAGCAACCAGAGATACCAGGCCAACTGCAATGACGTCTGCTCGCTGAAGAACATCGTCGGAAACTTCATCAAATTAAGTGAAAACAGAATCACCGCAATCGGCATGGTGGGAAAGAAATTTGCGGCAACTGGATGATTCAGATCTTTGCTGATACTGGCTGGAAAGAGAAAAAACTTTGCCGTCCACGGCAGGAGAAAGAGGAGAAAAACCAGTGCTGAAAAAACGATACAGGCCATGGACAGTGGTTTAACCCAGGAAAAATTTAAAAAAGAGATGGCCAGTGGAATTACGGCAGTCCCCATGACTGCAGCAAACCAGGCGGGATTGAAGTGTTCAGTAATTGAGCTCGGAGTTGCTTTGAATGGCTCTGCCATTTTTTCCTCCATTGACGGTTGAAATGATATAAACCGAGCCAGTCTAATATCCAATTTCGCAAATGGCAACCATAAACATATAGAAAATTGCATGTGTTGAATGCCTGATTTGTCACGGAGATAAAAGGATTGCCAGAGTCAGTGCAGTCAGAGGACTCGGTCAGGGGTTTCATTGCTTGAAAATATGGTTCGAAGTTGCTAGATGTTGAGTGCCACGACATCGTAGACACTTTTTAGTGCCAGGACATCGTGAACTCAACCGAATATTTTAGCGAATTTTGTAATCAAATTCTTCAATCTGAACTTTGTCCAGATAGAGTTTCAACCTTTGTTCTTTGACATCGATAGTAGCCACCACGTATTCGAGCTTTGCTTCC
>LLYT01000009.1 GCA_002049545.1 Deltaproteobacteria bacterium tcs-42
CTGCAGAGCAGAAATATCACTATCCCGATCAAAACCCGCCATAACCATCTCTTTTCAATACAATTGATTTCTCTCTGCAGGGTCTTATGCTGGCGAAGCGGTTGACAAATACCCGGGAGCATCCCGTAAAGAGTTGCTATGAACAGCCCGATATAGAGAGGATAGCCAATGTAATTGTAATTGGCCTGCAGCATGTCGAAGGGGCAGTGGTGACTCGGCATCTGGTAGATGTAGAGAGAAATAAATGACACGATTGCTCCTAGTGAAGCAAAGAATGTCAGCACCGATGTTACAAATAACAAGTGGCGCAATGTCGCTGCTTTGGAATAAAAGCAGGCACATAAAACCATCAGGTGGATACCGGTCAGCGAGAAAAATAGCCACATGGCCTGTCCGGCCGGCATGCCCGCCAGATCACTGATGACGCTTTCCCCTTCTGTACTGAATAATGAGCCGCAGCATGAAGTAATGACTTCGGGGTGTAAGCCACTGAAGTAACTCCATTGCAGGTAGCAATCCAGTGCGACCAGGGGGGTCAGAAACATGAGACTGAGGTACTTTGGGCGGACCAGTGGACAATCTTCGGTGCGCTGATCCAATCGATTCAGAACGATCCAGAATGCAGCGGCAAACAGAAGAATTCCTTTGAATAAAAGGACCAACCAACCGACCAGGTTGGCGTTCAAAGAGCCTGTCGCACACATTGCGCCGACGAATAGCTGATGGATGTCCTCAGCAGTGGCGACAAATAATAATCCTGATAAAATTTGAAAACCTAAAGCGTAATTGAGTAAACTGGAGACCAGCCAGGTCTTTCGTTCCAGAAGAATCTGTCCTTCGGAATTGCTGTCGATATCCCAGCTTGATAATATTTTCATCCCCAGGCCGCTGGCAAAGATCATGATCAACAGGGTGATCAACGAACCGCTGAGAAGGGCAAGGATTCCGGGGTGTAGAATCACTTGGTGGTATCCTCGGTTATTTGGCCATGGCGCAGGTTGACACGACGTTGAATCAAGGGGGAATTGTAAATTGAAGGGTCATGGGTGGCGATAATGATGGTTCTTCCATCGCTATGCAACTCGGCTAGAATTTGCAGCAGATGACGTGATAGTTCACTATCGAGGTGTGCTGTTGGTTCATCCGCGATAATAATCTCCGGGTTCGCAATCAAAGCGCGGGCAATAGCGACACGTTGCTGTTCTCCTCCGGAGAGCTGGTTCACTTTTTTCCCCATCATTCCTGCTAACTCAAACCGTTCCAGAACCGCTGTCGCTGATTTCTTCATTTCAGCAAATGATTGGCTTGAAGGGTAGAGTGGCAACATCACATTCTCAATAACGTTGACATCGCGTAACAGATTGTATTGTTGAAAGACGAACCCGAATTTCTCGCGCCTGATTTGAGCAAGAAATCGCTCGGGGAGTTTAGATACGGTGAGATCGCTTAATCGGATACTTCCAGACGTCGGCCTGCTCATACAGCCAAGCAGGCTGAGTAAAGTTGTTTTTCCTGATCCACTTGGCCCAGTCAGAGCGACGATTTCGCCGTGCGAAATCTGCATAGAAATATTCCTTAAAGCGGTCACTTCATCGGGTTGATGGCGGTGATAGAATTTATTGAGATTCTCAGCGACCAATAGCTGTGCCATGAAAATCAGCCTCTCATCACGTGTTCAGGGTCAGTCACAGCGGTTTTCCAGGCTGGAATAATCGTACAGCCGAGGTATGGGACGATTGTCAGAAACGCCAGTACAAACAGTTGGTAAAAGTCGACTGCCGGTGTGAGTTGAAACTTCGGGAACAGGACCGACCACCCTTTGAGCAGTGGAATCAATCCCGGAGCATCGAAGATAAACACATGAACCCAGGCGGCAAGAGTTCCCAGGATAAAGGATGTTAAGGAAATCACCAGGCCTTCCCAGAATTTGACACTAAGAACGTCAGCGGTTTCCCAGCCGATGGCTTTCAGAATACCGATTTCCTGTTTTTCTGTGGCACTGATTCCCGTTGCCTTATCCCAAGCCAGAATACAGAAAGCGATCAGCGCGGCGATGGCAACCGCGAGCATCATCCCGCTACGCCAGTTAAACAGACTATCGTAGGTATGGATAATTTCGTCACGGGTAATCGGCCGTGTGTCAGGGAGCAGATATTTAATTTTTTTGGCCAGGACTTTGATCTCCCGTTGATTATGGATCTCCACGATCAGGTCGGTTGCCAGGCTTTGATCCATGGAGAAAAAATCTCTCAATGTCGCTTCCTGCAATACCACCAGATCGTTGGTCAGCAGATTGGACTCCGCTTGAAAGACCCCGGTAATTTTAAACGTCGTGGTTTCTTTGCCGCTATCCTCAAGAACCAGATTGTCTCCGATAGCGGGGCCAAAGGCCTGCGCAACACCTTTTCCAATGGCGCATTCTCCGGGGCCCAGTGGCAATCTTCCATTGAGAAGTTCCAGTTTTTCCCGATAACTGCTGATTCCGGACAAAGTCAGATTCGCTTTGATCAGAGAATCGTAATAGTACCCCCAGACTCGGGGGGTGACCGATTTGACACCGGGAAGTTTTTCGATCGTTGCGACATGATCCGTTGGGATTAATTCGTGACGACCAGCTGAGATTTTTTGAATCGTCAAGGCAGGAGCTTCTGTCAAGCTGCTGGTGGCTTCCACCTTCAGGGCATGGGTCAAAAAGAGAACCGATCCCAAAGTGGCGATGGTAAAAGCGTAGACAACAACTAAAGACAAGTTTTTAGACTTCCGACGCATCAGGCTGGAGAGGGTATATTCCAGTGTTTTAAGTTGTCGTACCATCGGTTTAATTTCCTGGAAGTTGTTGGATTCTGATTCGGCTCGAAAATCCAATAGGGTTGGGTGGAATCATTGAGCCGGTAGGGAAATGTTCTAATGCCCCGGGAAAATCCTGGAATGGCGCAAATAAATCGGCTTGCGAGGGGTGGCGGGTGTAGCGTGCCTCACTGAAGAGAGAGAGGTCAGTGATTCCAAGGGCTTTGACCAGTTGTTGTTTTTCTGACACATCGACACTTTTAGCCGCACCCGCTGCCATTAAGCTCGCCGTCAAAATTGCTAAGGTGAGAATAAATGCTAGATAGGCAACCCCACGTGTCATCATTAATCCGGCAAGGTTTCAGGGGTTATTTTATTAAACGGCAAAATCCGAATACCAGAATGATCACGCATAAATGTTTCGGCGAACTCTTTTCCCGACACAGGGATCAGCTCTTTCCCCATCGGTCCATAGACATCACTTCCTAAAACAAAAAAAACGGAGTCTATCGGGACCAGTTGCGTGCTGTAATATTCGGTGACATAGATTTCATCAATCTCGTTCCGGGCCCGCTGACCCTCGCCTTGAGGAAGCTTGAAATAGAATCGGAACAGATCCTTGCAGCCGTCAAAAAAAATCTGCTGGCCATCTTTGAAAACAATTGTGGCAATCCAATCCGGGTAAGGTGCGACGAACATTCCACAGATCGGGCAGCGATCATTCTTGTCAGGCATTCTGGGCTCTGCAGAGAATATGGGTCCGGCAAATAAGCCCAAAAGAGAGATCACCAGAGCTATTTTCTTGAATAAAAGTTTCATCGGCTTATTGTTTATTCATTTTCATCATTTTCTTTTTTTCATCTTGCGCATTTTGCGAATTCGCTGGGTATCCTGGTACATATCCTCATAGCTGGCTTTCATCGCCTGATCAAAATTGGCAATAGTTCCACCATGGGCGGCGATAAAATTATCGGCATCTGATTGCTGTGCAAAAGCCCATTTTGCTCTGGATGTCATGACCCCGTTTTTGTCTCCTCCAAGAATCCATATGGCTTTTTCTGCTATCACCAGCTTTCCCGTGAGATAATCAGCGACTAAGAGTCGCTTGGGCATGCGATCAATGGCATTGGCAAACTCAAGAGCCATGCAGTGAATGCTGCAAGTGCCAACTTCACCACCATCTTCATACTCAACCAGCATACGGCTGTGGCCGAATTTGGTTCGATCCATCCCACAATATTGACAGGTGCTGTAGGAAAGTTGATCCGGATGTTGGCTCGCCTGAGCAAAAAAGCTGGTCAGGCTGATGATGAGAACAAATAAGACTAGAATTATTTTTTTCATATTCTCCCTCTCTGGGTGTCGTGAATTTGAATGGATGATAATTTCATTTGCACATTGCTGCATGAAATTTATACCATGCAGAAGATAACGCGACAACAGAACTTGTGCTTTGCTAGCAATCATCAGTGTCCGTTGGCTTTTCTCTATAAAAATGGAAATAAATAGTTTGCTAAAGTTGATCAAATTGGTAAACTATCGTGAAGTTTCAACTTTAGTCAACTGTAATGAATGTGAAAAAAATCTGCTTGGGAGGAATCTTGCGTCATACGCTGTTGGTAATAGTCTGTTCAGTTGTTTTATCGAGTTCTGTGTTGGCTGCCGAAGAGCGAGTTGAGCTGATTGAGCAGTTAGGAAAAAACATTCCTCTGCAGATGAATTTTATTGATTCTACAGGTGAGACTGTAAGCCTTGACCAGCTGATTGATCGTCCCACCCTTGTAGTCCCGGTATTCTATGATTGTCGGAATGTTTGCAATATGCTGCTGGGAAGGCTCTCTGCCGTTCTTCCTGAAATAAAAATGAATCCCGGGGAAGACTATAATGTCGTCACTTTTAGTTTTGACCCCCTCGAAACCCCGGAAATGGCAGCTCACAGTAAGCAGACTTTTCTGACGGCGACACAGGTTTCATTCCCCCCCAAAGCTTGGCGCTTTGTCATCGGCACCCGGGAGAATATCCTTCAATTGACTGACGCTGCCGGTTATTATTTTAAAAAAGAGGGGGATGAGTTTCTTCACCCGATTACTGCATTTGTGGTAACAAAAGATGGAACCATCGTACGTTACTTGCCTGGACAGAGCTTTTCTGCAATCGACCTCTCCATGGCTTTATTTGAAGCCAGCGAAGGTCGAATCGGTAAGCCGATACGTCAGGCCCTTCAATTCTGTTTCAGTTACGACCCGGAAGGGCGTCGATATGTTTTTAACCTTATGCGCGTCAGTGGCACAGTTATCCTGTTAACTCTAGGGAGCTTTTTGCTCTTTCTCATCCTTGGCGGTAGAAAGAAGAACAAATGACAAATACGACCCTCAAATCCACAGGTTTTTATAGTGAAAGCCCAAGATCCGGGATCCTTGGCTGGTTGTTGTCGACCGATCATAAACGCATCGGCATTTTGTATCTGGGCTGTATTGTTGCGATGTTTCTGGTTGCAATGTGTCTGGGTTTGGCACTGCGTCTGGAGTTGATTGCTCCCGGCCCGACAATCATGGGTCCACAAACCTATAATGCCACCTTTACGGTCCACGGCATTATTATGATTTTTCTTTTTATTATCCCCAGCATCCCTGCTGCTTTTGGCAACCTGGTCTTGCCAATTCAACTGGGTGCCAGAGATGTTTCTTTTCCGAAGTTGAATCTTGTATCCTGGTATTGCTACATCATCGGGGCGATCCTTGCGATCAGCGCTGTTTTCTCCGGTGGTGGGGCTCCGGACACGGGCTGGACTTTCTATGTCCCGTTCAGCACCCAGACAACGACCAACGTTAATCTGGCTGTTACAGGGGCATTGATGTTGGGTTTTTCCTCAATGCTGACGGGGATAAACTTTGTCACCACGATACACCGGTTACGGGCTGAGGGGATGGGATGGGGGCGCTTGCCGATGTTTGTCTGGACCCTTTATTCAACAGCCTGGATACAGATTCTTGCGACCCCGATGCTCGGTATTACCTTGATACTTATCGTGCTGGAGCGCGTATTTGGGGCCGGACTGTTCGATGCGGCGCGTGGTGGTGACCCAATTCTTTATCAACACCTATTCTGGATTTATTCACATCCGGCCGTCTATATTATGATCCTCCCCGGTATGGGAGTCATTTCAGAGATTATCCCCACTTTTTCTCGCAAGCCGTTGTTTGGTTATTGGGCCATGGCGGTTTCCAGCCTTACCATTGCCTTTGCTGGCTCTCTGGTCTGGGCGCACCATATGTATGCAAGTGGCATGAGTGATTTTGCCATTCTGATTTTCTCATTTTTAACCTTCATCGTAGCCATTCCAAGCGCGATCAAAATTTTCAACTGGGTTTCAACTCTCTATAAAGGATCCATTCAATTGGCACCGCCAATGTTGCATTCTTTGGCGTTCATTTTTAATTTTGCTATTGGTGGTCTTGGCGGATTGGCTCTTGGAGCTGCAGCCAGCGATATTCACTTGCACGATACCACCTTTGTCGTTGGCCACTTTCATTACACTATGTTTGGTGGTACCGGCTTTGCTTTCTTTGCCGCCCTCCACTACTGGCTGCCTAAATTCACCGGGCGTATGTACAACCATAAAATTGCCGTTATCAGCTGGGCTTTGGTGTTTGTTGGTTTCAATGTTACCTACATGGCAATGCAGGCTGTTGGCGTTCAGGGTATGCCAAGGCGCTATTACGATTATTTACCCGAGTTCCAGACCTTGAACGTCGTATCAACGGTCGGATCCTGGGTTCTTGCTGTGGGGTTGATCATTATGTTTGTTAATCTCTGGAATGGGATTCGTCGAGGAGGTCTCGTCGGTCAGAACCCCTGGGGGAGTGCAACCTTGGAGTGGACCGTCCCTTCACCACCTCCGATGGAAAATTTTGGCGAAGAAGACCCGATCGTTACCAAAGGTCCCTATAACTATAAAGGGGTGGTCGCTGATGAGTATTGAACATCGTGATGATACCGGTGCCCGCTTTGGTATGTGGCTGTTTCTCTACACCGAGGTCATTCTGTTTAGCGGCCTGTTTATCCTCTACGCAGTTGCTTTGGCGAAATATCCAGACCAGTTTGCTGAAGCCAGCCATAAGCTGAATATCTATTTTGGAACGATTAACACCATAGTGCTTTTAACCAGCAGCTTAACGATCGCACTGGCGATTACCGCCATTCAAAGAAATAAAATAAAGCAAACCCTGACCCTATGTATAATCACTATCGTATTGGCGGTTGTTTTTCTGATCAATAAATACTTTGAATGGGCTGCTGAAATTGGCCATGGGATTTATCCCGGTTCAGATTATTTGGCCGAGCTGGGTCCCGGGATTACTGCATTTTTCAACCTTTATTATTTCACGGCAGGATTGCATGGTGTCCATATCCTGATTGGTGGGACTCTCATTGCCGTTGTTGCCGCCATGATTGCCAAGGGCAAGGTGACCAGTGATCGTTATACATTGCTGGAAAACAGCGCCCTCTACTGGCATCTGGTTGACCTGGTCTGGATATTCCTGTTTCCGCTGTACTATTTAATTCTGTGAGGTGACTATGGCAGAACATAAACACGAGCCGGTTCCCTACCGGACCTTTATAACGATCTGGGTTGCATTGCTGATCCTGACAGTGGTGACCATTGCTGTGTCCCGAGTGAATTTGGGAGCCTGGAATATTTGGGTCGCATTGGTTGTTGCATCAGTGAAATCGAGTCTGGTTATTTTAATTTTCATGCATTTAAAGCAGGAATCAAAATTGTTCAAAATCGGGTTACTCACCCTGCTCGTTATCGTGGCTATCTTTATTGGATTGACCTTTACCGACGTGCTTTACCGTTAGGGAGACATTGTGAACCAATTGAATAATCCTACTGCGCAAGCTGTTGATAATGTCCTGATCTATATTTTCGGATTTTCGCTTATCCTGTTACTGGGAATCACCGCGGTCTCTGTTTACTTTGTTGTTAAATATCGGCGCTCTAAATATCCGGAACCGACATCAGATGTTGAAGGGAGTTGGTTTCTGGAGACCCTTTGGACGGTTTTACCGATCATCATTGTGCTGACGATGTTCTGGTATGGTTGGACCAATTATGTCGGCTTACGAGAAATCCCTGCTGACGCCATGGAGGTTAAGGGGACCGCACGGATGTGGTCATGGGTTTTTGAATATCCTGATGGCCGCAAGGAAAGCAAACTTTATGTCCCGGTGAATAAGCCCGTCAAGGTGGAGCTCTATTCAGTCGATGTCCTGCACAGTTTCTTTGTTCCGGCGTTTCGGATTAAACGGGACACCGTTCCCGGGATGGAATCTTATGTCTGGTTTCAGGCCCCAGAAGCAGGCAGTTATGACATTTTTTGCGCTGAGTACTGTGGTGTTGGTCACGCCGATATGACCACGAGCGTTGAAGTTCTCAGTGAAGAGGATTTTGAGCGATGGTCACAAGCCTCTGATGAATCTGGTGGCGAGCCAAGAGGCCTGGTGGTTCTGAACGAACAGGGATGTATTGGCTGTCACAGTCTGGATGGTAGTGAAAATATTGGACCAACTCTTTTTGAACTGTCAGGGACCCCCCGCCAAATAGAGAGAGACGGGCAAACTATTGAAATAACAATCGATGAAGATTATCTGCAGCGGGCCATCCGAGATCCAGCGGTTGAACTGACGAAGGGTTTTGATCCAATGATGCCTGCCTATGATGAAGGGACGATCAGCAATGATGATCTTCAGGCTGTCGTGGACTATCTTCTCGGTAAGGTGGTTGTGACGCCAGCGGCTCCCAGCGGATCGCGATTACTCGAAGTCAACGGTTGTACGGGTTGTCATTCCAGTGATGGAAGCGAGGAAATTGCACCAACATTCAAAGGAATTGGTCAACGTGAAGTGACGATTGAAGCTGACGGGAAAGAGATCACTCTGCAGGTTGATGCTGAATACCTCCGTCGAGCTTTGCTTGAACCCAATACCGAAATAGTCAAAGGTTTTGCTCCAATGATGCCGGCAGCAGACTATTTAAGCGCAGAAGAAATTGATGCTATTATTGAGCACCTCCTCCAGCAATAATGGGAAGATGTGATGCCAATCCCGAATTTAAATTACGCTAAAGCCGCATCGACGGATCAATTTTTGAGTTTAGTCCAAGTCTTGCGGCGCCTTTTCCGGATAGAATTGTCGGCTCTGGTGACCCTGTCTGCACTGGCGGGATATTTGTTTTTTGGGGGGATTTGGGGCTCTGATGCTTTTCTGCTGGCTGCCGGAGTGGGTTTCCTGGCTGCGGGATGTTCGGCCCTGAACCAATGGCAAGAGCAGGATCTCGATTCGCGCATGGAACGGACGCAGCAGCGTCCGCTACCAACAGGTCAATTATCACCGCAGGCAGTGTTATTGTTGGCATCGTTAGCGATCAGCAGTGGCTCACTTTTTCTCTCTGTATTGCCTGGAAATATGCCCCTTCTACTTGGCCTGCTGGCGGTTATCTGGTACAACGCAGTTTATACGCCGTTAAAACGTCGCTCCCCTTTTGCTGCTATTCCGGGGGCGATCTGTGGAGCATTGCCACCATTAATTGGTTGGACCGCAGCCGGGGGCACCCTGTTCACGCATAAATCTTTGATTCTTGCGGGGACTTTGTTTGTCTGGCAGATACCTCATACCTGGCTTCTGCTCTGTCGTTATCGTGAGGATCTGCAGCGCAGTGGGTTGCCGAATATTTTTAAAACGATACCGACCCACAGATTGCTGAGAATCAACAATTGTTGGATGGCTGGGCTGTTTCTGTGTTATTTGCTGTTTCCACTGTTCCATTTTATTCAAAGCGAGATCCTTGTGTATCTCTACATTTCAGGCTTATCTGTCATTATGATTCCCGTTTTTAAAATTTCAGATACTGCGGGGGAAATAGATTCTATATCGAAGAAATTTCATCTCATCAATATCTCAATGGCTTTATTCCTCACAGTGTTAATTCTCGACAGGTTGATTGCATAATTAATTTGGCGCGGAACGACATAAACTTCATATCGGTTTTAGGGACTTTCAGTCCCAATTCAACCTCATGTACTTTCAGTGCGTGGTGGTTTAGTCTATCAAGATAATCAGGAGTTTACGTGTAAGCTAATCTGGAAACTATTGGCTTGATCAAAGAAGCCTAAGTAGAAGATTTTCAGAAGATCTCTCAGCGGATAAAAAACCGCTCAAATTCACCAGTAGGCCGTTCCCAGCGAATATTCAGATCGACCACACGGGCCAGTTCCGGTCCATCTTGACACCATTCGATCACTGCTTTGACGGCCGATTCTTCTCCTTCAAAAACAGCTTCAACCGATCCATCAGGGTTGTTGCGACACCAGCCATTAATTCCATACTGATCTGCCGTGTTTTTTGTGCTCTGCCGAAACCAGACTCCCTGAACCCGCCCGGTGACGTGAACCTCTGCTCTGATAATTGCCATTCTATCCGTCCCGTTCGATCAGTTCGAGAAAATCACCTTCACTGAGGACTTGTATCCCCAACTCTTCCGCTTTTGCCAGCTTGCTGCCGGCCCCCGGTCCGGCGATAACATAGTCAGTTTTTTTACTGACGGAACCGCTGCTACGACCACCTTGAGATTCAACCAGTGCTTCCCCCTCTTTTCTGTTGAATTGCTCCAGAGAACCGGTAAAGACAAACGTCTTCCCCTGTAGCTTGGTCCCTGGCGTTTGTTCAACATTTTTGGGATCGATTCCTGAAGCGAGCAGATCCTCAAGGAGCTGTTGATTGTTTGAATTGCTGAAAAAATGGATCAGACTGTCACTGACCTGCGGCCCAATTTCATGAAGAGCCAGCAGCTTTTCGCTATCGGCGGCCGCCAACGCTTGCAGGCTACCGAACTGGCGACTCAGTAATTTTGCCAGGTGATTGCCAACGTGGCGAATACCGAGGGCAAAAATGAAATTTTCGAGGGGGCGCTGTTTGCTGGCAGCAATTGCCGATAAGAGATTGTCGGCCAGTTTGTCACCCATTCGATCGAATTGAAACAAGTCCTCCCGAGTGAGGCGATAAAGGTCAGCGATACTGCTGACCAGGTTCAGCCGCAACAGTTGATCGATTATGCGGTCACCCATCCCTTCAATATCCATGGCTCCACGGGAGCAAAAGTGCTTGAGAGATTCCTTTAGTTTAGCCGGACAATCGAGCCCCTGACAGCGGGGGATGACTTCTCCCGCTTCACGGGTGACCGGTGAATGACATATCGGACAATGGGTCGGCTCCGGAATGGGTTGTTCTGCCCCGGTTCGTTTTTCGGTCACGACTCGAATAATGTTTGGAATGACGTCTCCGGCCCGTTCAATGATGACTGTGTCGCCTGTTCGGACGTCCAGACGGGTGATTTCATCCCAATTGTGCAGGCTGGCACTGGTGACCGTGACCCCACCGACATTGACTGGTTGCAGATTGGCGACGGGAGTTATAGCGCCGGTACGTCCTACTTGCAGGCGGACCGATTTGAGGATTGTCTGCTCTTGTCGAGCTGGGAATTTAGCGGCGATCGCCCACCGTGGGGTGCGACTTTTTTCTCCCAGCTCCCGTTGCAGAGTCCGGCTGTTGACTTTGACCACCATGCCATCGATTTCATAGGGAAACGTGTCGCGCATTTTTTGTAGATCTGCGTAGCGGGAAATCACGTCTTCAATATTTTCAGCTGTCTGGACGACGTTTAAATTAACCTTGAGCCCCCAGTCGTGGAGTGTATCAAGAAGCTGAGCGTGGGTTTCAGGGGGGTCGTAAGAGAGCTCTCCGATGCCGTAACAGCTGATGGTCAGAGAGCGGGTCGCGGTCAATCTGGCATCAAGTTGACGCAAGCTTCCAGCTGTCAGATTGCGTGGGTTGGCAAAGGTTGTTTCCCCCTCTTCACGGCGTTGTTGATTGAGCTTCCGGAATGCTTCCAGTTCCATGTAAATTTCACCACGGACTTCTAATTGCTCGGGATAGTTATTTTGTAGCTGTAACGGGATGGCACCGATAGTGCGGATATTCTGGGTAATATCTTCGCCGCTGGTGCCATCACCCCGGGTGGCACCGCGAACCAGTTTTCCTTGCTGATAGGTCAGGGCAACGGCGACTCCATCCAGCTTGGGTTCACACAGGTATTCCAAATCCTCAGTTCGAGAGAGGAAGCGTTTGATTCTGGCGTCAAAATTTCGCAAATCATCGGCATTGAAAGCGTTCTCGAGCGACAACATCGGGCTGGCATGGATCGCTTCCACAAAACTGTCCAATGGCTTGCTACCAATGCGTTGTGATGGTGAGTCGGGTGTCGTTAACTGCGGAAACTGCATCTCGATATTGAGCAATTTCTGCAGGAGCTGGTCGTATTCGGCATCGCTGATCTCGGGTTGGTCGAGGGCATGATAGCAGTAGTTATGGTGGTGGAGTTGTTGGGCAAGTTGCCGGTGTTGTTGGCGGGCCATTTCAAATTGATCAGCTCTCATGTGAGTCGTTTTCCCCAAGGTTGTTTATGCTGAGTACATACAGTCGATTTATATTATGTTGATTGATTTTCTGCAAAGCAAGCACTTTCCCTTTATCGAAGTTTGCGCTAAACTCCGACGTCAAGTGGGTGTTACAATAAAAAACTGCTGGGTTCTACCTTTTTTGGAGCATAAATGACAGACGAAATATCGTGGCGCTTGTTGGCCTTGCTGCTACTGTTGATTCTCTCCGGTTTTTTTTCCGGCTCAGAAACCGCATTGATGGCCCTCGATAAGTTGAGGGTCCGTTATCTACAACAGAAACAACATCCTGGAGCTGACAAGCTGGCAGCCTTGTTGGATAATCCTGATCGTCTCCTGAGTGGAATCCTGGTTGGCAATAACCTGGTGAATATTGCCGCTTCAGTTATTGCGACCGGACTTTGTGTCACCTATTTTGGAGACGGTGGTGAACTGCTGACGGTACTTATCCTGACCCCTGTCCTGTTGATTTTTGCTGAAGTCTGCCCCAAAACCTACGCAGCGCAATATCCGGAGAAACTGTCACTTCTGGTGTTGAACCCGATTCGTTTCGTTGTCTGGGCCCTTGCTCCGATTATCTTTGTGGTCTCTGCAATCTCCCGTTTGATGACGAGTCTTATCCGCAGGAAGGCTGCTGAGAAGCTGTCTGTCTCTGAAGATGAGATCAAGGCGATGATTGCAGTCGGGGAGGAGTCGGGGGTTGTTGCCGCCGAACAACGGAAGATGTTACACGGGATCTTTGAGCTGTCGGAAACCCGGGTTCGCGACATCATGATCCCCCGGACAGAAGTGATCGGCATTGACGTATCGACCGACTTTCAGGATGTTCTGACAAATGTACGGCAGACACGTCATTCCCGTTTTCCGGTGTTCAACGAAAATCTCGATACCATTATCGGGACGATTCATTCTAAAGATGTGCTTGGATATGTTGGCCAGACTGGACAGTTTTCGCTCAAAGATTTGTGTCGTGAGCCCTATTACGTACCCGAGTCAAAGCGGATTGGTGTTTTGCTCCAGAGTTTTCGTAAAAGGCGTGAGCATTTGGCGATTGTTGTCGATGAATATGGTGGAATGGAGGGGATCGTGACCCTTGAAGATGTCGTCGAGGAAATTGTCGGTGATATCCATGACGAATACGATATTGAAGAGCTCACTTTCAAAAAGCTGGGGGAGGGGCGCTATCTGATTGATGCCGCCATGCCGCTACGTGAGGTGAATCGACGTTTTGGCTTGGATCTTCCCGAAGAGCACGTCACGACCCTGGCTGGATATTTTTTGCAGATGCTGGGTAGAATTCCGTCAGAAGGGGAATGCTGTGAAGAAGGGAATCTCCTGTTTCGGGTACAACGCATGGAAGATCGGCGAATTGAAGAGATTGAAATGGTGATTGCTGCCTCTGATGAATGAAAAATAGCAACAGATAAAAAGTAGTCAGGTCCTCTTTGTTCGTCCCCATTCCCCTTGATTGAATGGAGAACAACCCCCACTTCTTAAAAGAAGCTTATGATATTAGGCAGTTCTGAGCTGCTCCCCCTTTCCCTGCCCGGTTTCATTAACTCCAAGTCCCTGTCATAACAACATTTTCCAGATAGAGTAATTGCTTTAAAAAAGCATTTGTCGCTTGACAGTTTCTGGTGTCACCGCTATATTTTCATCAATCTGGTGTCAAAAGGTGTCAAGCGGTGTCAATATGAAGTTTTCGGGCGAATATAATGTCAGTATCGACTTGAAAGGGCGGGTCAGTATCCCGGCTCCTTTCCGGGAAGAGCTGCACCAAGCTTACCAGTCTGAAGGGTTGGTTGTCACGCGCTATAAAAATGGTCTGGTCGCGTATCCACCCAGCCGCTGGGAAGAGATCTGCGCTAATGTGTTTTCCATGTCGCCGGGCCCCAGGCGTGAGGCCAATTTGCGCAACCGGATTGCTCCGGCGAAAGAATGCTCTTTCAATGCCCAGGGGCGGATTCAGGTGCCACAATCTTTACGTGAGCATGCCGGGCTGGACAAAGATGTTGTCGTGATCGGCATGTTTGAAAAAATAGAAATCTGGAGCCAACAGGCTCATATTCTGATTGCCGCTGAATCTGAATCGATGTTGGATGACGATGCGCAGGGGCAGGCGGATTTAGGTTTTTAGCGATGCTGTCAGCCCCGTTTGAACATCTGTCGGTGATGTCTGAGGAGGTTCTCCACTGGTTGCAACCTGTGGCAGGCGGTATTTATCTGGATGGAACTCTTGGCGGTGCCGGCCATTCCCGTTTGGTTCTTGAGGCGGCGGCAGAGAGTCGCTTAATCGGTCTGGACCGGGATCCTGCTGCCCTGAAGAAAGCTGCTGAAGTTCTGGCGCACTATGGTGACAGGGTCAGTCTTCACCATGCCACTTTTGATCAGGCCGATCAGGTGCTGCGGCAACTTGATATTGATGGTCTTGATGGCATGCTCCTCGATCTTGGAGTCTCCTCCCACCAACTGGATACCCCGGAGCGGGGCTTCTCTTTCCGTTACGATGCCCCCCTCGATATGCGCATGGACCCCACCGTGGGAATCACGGCTGCCGATATTGTCAATCAGGCTGATGAAGCCGAGCTGGTCCGTATATTTTTTGAGTATGGTGAAGAGCGTTACAGCAGGAGAATTGTCCGGAAGATTATTGCGCAACGCAAGGAGTCGGCCATAACAAAAACCGGAGAGTTGGCCGAGCTGGTCAGGCACGCGGTCCCCGGAGGGCATCGACCAGGTAAAATTCATCCGGCGACTCGGGTGTTCCAGGCGTTGCGGATACACGTTAACGATGAGCTGGGGCAAGTGAAACGAGGGGTTGCAGCGGGGATCTCACTACTCAAGCCGGGCGGACGGCTGGTTGTTATCACTTTTCATTCACTGGAAGATCGAATTGTGAAGCATTTGTTTCGTGAAAAGGCGCAGGGCTGTATTTGTCCACCGCGTTTGCCGGTTTGCCAGTGCATGAATACTCCCGACGTGAAGATTTTAACGCGCAGAGGGATAAAAGCCGGTGAAACTGAGATTGATCAGAACGTTCGGTCACGTAGCGCCATATTAAGAGCCGTTGAACGTTGTTAATTGTCCGACCGGGATGAGAAAGGGGCGACAAGATGTCAGAAGCTGTATCTCAGGCAACTGTTAAAATAACTCGATTTTCATTCTATCGACCCCGTCTCAGTTCGGTTTTTGTGGCACTTTTGCTGGTGTCATTATTGTCGCTGTTGTTTGTCTGGTCACGGATCCATGCCATCAACCTGGAATATGGTATTTCCAGCCTCGAGCGTGACATTCGTAGCCATGAGCGGCAGATCAAGGAGTTGAAATTGGAGGCGGCTTTTCTGGCTCGAGATGAGCGGATTGAAAAGCTGGCCAGAACAGACCTGGGGTTGCGTAGCCCATCACCTGGACAAATCATCAGGGTGGAGTGATATGGCTTTAACGGAACGTGGAATTCAGCTTCGCATCCGCTTTTTCGGGATTCTATTCATCCTGGCATTTTTGATGATTGCCGGGCGTGCTTATTATCTTCAGGTTGTACAGGCTTCTGAACTTCAGGGGCGTGCCGATCAGCAACGTCAGCGTGTGGTCAAGCTAGCTCCACAACGGGGAGGCATTTTTGATAGCAAGGGAGACCCTCTTGCAATAAGTCTGGCGACAGAATCACTTTATGCCGACCCGATGCTGATTAAGGATCCTGAGCAAATTGCTGAGCAGTTGGGGCAGCTGCTTAAGAGTTCAAGGAAAGAGCTGCTGCGCTTACTTTCTTCGCAGAAACGTTTTGTCTGGTTGCAGCGGAAACTTGATCCAAAGGTTGCCAGGCAGGTACGCGACTTGAAAATTGGCGGACTGCAGTTTGTGACCGAACGGAAACGCTATTACCCACAAGCGACGACCGCAGCACATGTGGTGGGGTTTACGGGTCTGGATCCTGAAGGGCTCGAAGGGATCGAGCTGGAATACGATCGGCAGCTGCAGGGAGAACCGGGACGACTGGTGTCGTTGCGTGATGCCAGAGGGCGGGGGCTCGCTTCTGCAGATCAACTGGTTCAAGGCGGGGTGGCAGGTTACAGTCTGTTTCTGACCCTTGATCGGTCGCTGCAATATATTGCCGAAAAAGAACTGTCTCGAGTTGTTCATGAAACGGGTGCTGTGGGTGGCACTGTTGTCATGCTGGAACCCGCCAGTGGCCGCGTTTTAGCGATGGCGAGTCAACCCGATTACAACCCCAATCTGGCTGGACGTTCTCCAGCCGACAACCGCCGTAACCGGGCGGTATGTGACATGTATGAGCCGGGTTCGACTTTTAAGCCCTTTCTCATGGCCGGAGTTTTGGAAGAAGGCTTGGCCCGCCCCGATCAGAAGATTTATTGCGAGGATGGTCGCTATACGGTTGGCGGTAAAACAATCCGTGACCATAAGAAGTTCAAGGAATTGACCCTGAAAGAGGTTTTGCAATTCAGCAGCAACATCGGTTTTGCCAAGCTGGGTAAAAGATTGGAGCGGGAACGCTTCTATTCATATATCCGCGATTTCGGTTTTGGCCAACCAACCGGTCTTGATCTCCCTGGAGAAGTGGAAGGAATGCTCCGTTCAGCATCGAAATGGTTCGAAATCGATCTGGCGGCAATTTCTTTTGGTCAGGGGTTGAGTGTGACATCGATTCAGATGGCTGCCGCTATGGGTGCAATTGCCAATGGTGGTTTACTCATGGAGCCCTACCTGGTGGAAAAGGTGACCACTGTCGATGGTCAGCGAATACAGAAACGTCTACCACAGGTTCGACGCCGGGTTATTTCAGAAAAAACAGCACAGCAGGTGAGAGATATGATGGTCGCCGTTACCGAGCCGGGAGGAACAGGAACCAGGGCAGCGCTGTCGGGGTACCGGGTTGCCGGAAAAACGGGGACGGCACAAAAAGTTGATACGGTGACGGGTGGCTACTCTCCCGATAAACGGGTTTCTTCTTTTGTTGGGTTTGTGCCGGCAGATAACCCGGCGTTGGTCCTTTCTGTCACAGTTGATGAACCGGAGGGAAAGGCTTATGGCGGTCTGGTTGCAGCGCCGGTCTTTGCCAGGATCGCCGGACAGACTCTCGGCCATTTAAATATCCTCCCCAAAGGCACCGTGGCTCCCCTGACAAACCAGCAGTCAACTGTAGAGCCACTCCCCGATCTGGCGGCATTGCTCCCTGAAATTGAGACAAGCGACGGGCTCCGGATGCCCAATTTTTCCGGGATGAGCTATCGCCAGGTGTTGCAAACAATGGAAAAAAAGAATCTGAACTTGAAGCTTTCTGGCAGCGGTCAGGTTGTCAAGCAATACCCGGCTCCGGGGGAGGTTATTCATTACGGCAAGCAAGCCTGGGTTCGCTTTGGTGTGTAATTGATGGCATCGCCATCGAACCAATTCTACGAAATCTCCACCGGTGTCTGCTCAACAAGGACAGTGTATGAAACTGGAAAAACTGCTGACAACGATACAACCACTTGAAATCATCGGTTTGACTGACCGTGATATCGAAGGGTTAAGCTGCGATTCACGCCAGGTTGCAACCGGGATGATGTTTTTTGCCCTGCCCGGCGTCAAGGTCGACGGTCTTGATTATCTTCCCCAGGCTCTGCAGGCGGGAGCGACGACTGTAGTGGCGGAGAAAATTCCAGAAAATTGCATGGATAATATTTGTTATATCAGCGTCGCCAATGTGCGACAGGCCATGGCTGTCATGGCTGCTGAATTTTATGGCAATCCAACTCTCGGTATCCCCGTTATTGGTGTCACCGGAACCAACGGAAAAACAACCATCACCTATCTGCTCGAAGCGATTTTCAAGCAGGGCGGATATGCCCCGGCAGTGTTTGGAACCGTTGAATACCGGTTTGGCGAGTTGCGCTACGAAGCATCACATACAACACCCGAATCGATTGATCTGCTGCGAATGATGGCCGACTTCCGGCAGCAGGGGGCGAACCTCCTGATCCTTGAAGTCTCGTCTCATGCATTGGAGCAGCATCGAGTTGATGGCATCAATTTTGATGCCGCAATATTTACCAATCTTACCCGGGATCACCTCGATTATCATGAAACGCTGGAGCGGTATTACGCCAGCAAGCGACGCTTGTTTACAGAATTGTTGGGGAGCGGAGTCGGGGTTATCAATCGTGATGATGCTTGCGGTACCGATTTATTGCGGGACAATCAAAACTGGATCTCTTTTGGCCTGAATGAGCAGGCCGATATCTATCCCCGGAAGGTTACGGTCGGTCGTGACCGGATCAGTGGTCTATTTTCAACCTCTCAAGGGGATATTGTTGTTGAAAGTGGGATGATCGGTGATTTCAATGTCAGTAACCTGCTGGCGGCAGCTGCAACGGCACAACAGCTTGGCATCAGCAATGCTGAGATTGCCGCGGGGATTTCTGACGCTCCCCAGGTGCCGGGACGGGTGGAGAAGATTAAGAATGACAGGGGCGTTTTAGCACTGGTCGATTATTCGCATACTGCTGATGCTCTCGAGCAGGCGTTGCAGACTTTATCAAAACTTGATTCTCGGCGACTCCTGACGGTTGTCGGTTGCGGTGGTGATCGAGACCAGGGAAAGCGCCCAGTTATGGCTGCCGTGGCGGTTGAATATTCCAATTTGGTTGTTTTTACCTCAGATAATCCGCGGACCGAAGACCCTCTTGAAATCCTCGAACAGATCCGGGGCGGCGCAGTGGTTGCCGGCAGTCAGGAGTTGAGCAAGGATCGGGCTGCAAATGAAGATGGCTTTGTCGTTATCCCTGATCGTCGCAGTGCTATTGAGTTTGTCGGGCAACTGGCTGAGGTTGGTGATCTGGTATTGGTTGCCGGAAAGGGTCACGAAGATTACCAGATCTTTGGCACAGAAAAGCTCCATTTTGATGATCGTGAAGAGTTGGGTCGTGTGCTGAATCGGGTCAATGTCTCAGCTGTTACGCCCAACGGAACCGGGACCGGAAATCATGTTTGATCTGGAGCGAATAGCCCGCATTACTGGTGGTGATTTTTCGGGGAAAAAAAATAATTGTCCGTTGAGCGGAATTTCTACTGATAGCCGGAATCTGGCTCCTGGATCGCTGTTTGTCCCTCTGCGCGGGGAGCGTTTTGATGGTCACGATTATATCGGTCAGGCGGTAAAAAATGGTGCCGCAGCTTGTCTGAGTGAAGAGGTTATCGCCGGCCTGAGCGTTCCCGTTGTGCGGGTTAAAAATACCTTGCGCGCCCTTGGAGATATCGCTGCTGCTTACCGTTTGCAGCTCAACGGGCCATTGGTTGCCATCACGGGATCAGCTGGTAAAACAACCACCAAGGAGATGCTGGCGACAATTCTGGAGTTGGTAGCACCGGGACTGAAGACTGCCGGGAACTTTAATAACCTGATCGGTGTGCCGCTGACACTGTTTGGGATCGAAAAAGAACATCAATGGGCCGTTCTGGAAATGGGGACCAGTGCCCTTGGTGAGATTGAGCGCTTGACCGAAATTGCTCAGCCGACGATTGGTGTCATTACCAATATTGGTGCGGCACACTTAGAGACTTTACGTGGTCTGGATGGTGTCTCAAGGGCCAAGGGCGAACTCTACGCCGGCTTGCAGGGAGGGACCGCAATTCTCAACCTTGATGACCCACGGGTGGCTTGTTTGCCTGTTGCCAACGGGGTTAAGCGGCTGACTTACGGAGTGTCAACAGAGGCCCGGGTTCGTGCTGAAAATATCAACGAAGGCCCTGCTGGACCCGGGTTTGATCTTCTGCTTGCAGAAGAGAGGCATCGAGTGCAACTGCGACTTCCCGGCCGGCACAATGTGTCAAATGCTTTAGCTGCTGCTGCCGTCGCTATGGAAATACAAGTTCCGGCTGAAAAAATTGTCGCCGGACTGAATCAATTCGCTGCTATCGAGGGGCGGATGAATCTCACTCCGCTCCCCTGTGGAGGGGTGTTGCTTGACGATAGTTATAACTCCAATCCCTTGTCTGCAACTGCTGCTCTGGATGCTTTGGCAGCATTGCCGGGGCAGGGAAGGCGGGTTGCGGTTCTGGGTGATATGCTCGAACTTGGCGAAAATTCGGTACAGATGCATGAAGAGCTTGGTGCGCGAGCTGCTGACGTTGCAGAACTACTGGTTGGTGTCGGCCAGTTCTCGGCTGACCTTTGCCGGGGGGCAAAGGCTGCCGGGATGAAGGCAAAGCAGATGGCAGCCCTGAAAGATGCCGCCGCCGCGATCGATTTTTTGCAGGGACAGCAACGTCCCGGCGACAAAATCCTGATCAAGGGATCGCGAGGGGTGCGGCTGGAACAAGTCGCCGGCGCTTTAGCGATTGCTGCCGATTCACCCTTGAATGACAGGAAAGGAAACTAACGGGTGCTATATCACCTCTTATATCCTCTTCATACTGAATACTCGGTGCTGTATGTTTTTCGCTACATCACTTTTCGTACTATCTACGCGACAATTACCGCGTTGCTCATCTCTTTTATTCTCGGACCCTGGTTGATTGCTGCCTTGCAGAAAATGCAGATTGGTCAGGTTATCCGCAAGGTTGGCCCCGAATCACATTTTGTCAAAGAGGGAACCCCGACCATGGGTGGGTCGCTGATTTTGTTGGCCATTATTATTCCGACACTCCTCTGGGCCGACCTGACAAACCTCTATATCTGGATCACATTGCTGGTCACAACGGGATACGGTGTGATCGGTTTTATCGACGATTATCTCAAAATTGTGCATAAAAGCAGTGACGGTATTTCGGCCCGACAGAAAATGTTCTGGCAGATCCTGATCGCTTTGGTTGCGTCTCTGTTGCTCTATCAGGGTGGTGATTTCGATACCCAGTTGAGCTTACCATTCTTTAAAAATATCAATCCCGACCTCGGGGTTTTCTACATTCTGTTTGCGATTCTGGTCATGGTGGGGGCAAGCAATGCGGTCAACTTGACCGACGGGCTTGATGGGTTGGCGATCGGGCCCATGATTGTTGCTGCGGGGACATTCCTGCTGCTCTCCTATCTGGTTGGGAACGCCAAGCTTTCAAGTTATCTGCAGATTGCCGGTATCCAGGGTGCAGGTGAGCTGGCAATTCTTTGTGGCGCAATGGTTGGTGCCGGGCTCGGTTTTTTGTGGTTTAACAGCTATCCCGCCCAGGTGTTTATGGGAGATGTCGGCAGTCTGTCACTCGGCGGGGCGTTGGGGACGATTGCGGTGATTACCAAGAATGAATTTGTTCTGGTCATTGTTGGCGGGATTTTTGTTGTGGAAGCACTCTCAGTGATCGTTCAGGTTATTTCGTTCCGTTACTGGGGACGTCGGGTGTTTCGGATGGCACCGATTCATCACCATTTTGAATTGAAGGGTTGGCCGGAACCAAAAATAATTGTCCGGTTCTGGATTATCAGTATCATTCTGGCACTTATTGCCCTTTCAACATTGAAATTACGCTAATGAAACTAGACTTTACCAACAAGCGCATTGTAGTTATTGGAGCCGGCCAAAGTGGTCAGGCTCTGGTGCGTTTTCTGGTAGAACGGGGTGCAACTGTTGCTTTGTCCGATCTGCGCAACAGGGAGAATATCGTCGGTCTTGATTCCCTCGACGAGCTACCGGTGCGCTTCGATCTGGGTGGCCATAACCTGGAGTTGTTCGAACAAGCTGACCTGATTGCTGTCAGTCCTGGAGTCCCCCTTGATTGTAAGCCTCTACGACTGGCGGCCTCCTGTGGAATTCCAATTCTTGGAGAGATTGAAATAGCGGCCCGGGAAATCGAGGTGCCGATCATCGGCGTGACGGGAACCAATGGAAAATCTACGACGACCAGCTTGATCGGTGAGATTATGCAGAGCTGGGGGCGCAAGGTTTTTGTCGGTGGAAATCTGGGAACCCCGCTGGTGAAAGCTTGCTCAGCTGCATATGATGGAGTTGTTGTTGAGCTTTCTTCATTTCAATTGGAAACCATCGACCAATTTCACCCCGCCATTGGTTTGCTCCTCAATCTGAGTTCAGATCATCTTGATCGCTATCCCGATCTGCTGAGTTACTATCAGGCCAAGCTAGAATTGTTTCGCAATATGACAGCTGAAGATTTTGTTGTGCTGAATGCCGATGATGTTGAAGTTTGTCGACTGACAACAGATCTCAAAGCGACAAAAGTGTGGTTTTCCGCCCGAGGTCGCCTGGTTGAGGGGATGGTCAGGCTTGGGGATAAGTTGGTCTGGAATTGGGCTGGAGCCAATATTCAACTGCCGCTGTCTGAGTTGCAGCTTTCCGGTGAACACAATATTGAAAATGCAATGGCTGCGATGATTCCGGCACTCCTGCAAGGGTGTCCGGCAGAACTGGCATGGAGTGCGGTGTGTTCATTTACTGGACTGGAGCACCGGATGCAGCTGGTCCGGAAATTGAAAGGGGTGGCTTGGTACAACGATTCGAAGGGGACGAATGTCGGCAGTGTATTGAAGAGTCTTGCCGGACTCTCATCCGGAGTGACCCTGATTGCCGGAGGGAAAGACAAGGGGGGCGATTATACGCTGCTTCGACCATTGCTGAAACAGAAGGTGAGACATCTGATTCTGATTGGCGAAGCTGCGCAGAAGATGGCAACTGAACTGTCGGGCAGTTGTGAAATTCGCTTGGCGACAGGGCTGGAATCCGCGGTTCAGCAGGCTTATGAGGTGACTGACTCTGGTGGCACGGTCTTGTTGTCTCCAGCTTGTTCCAGCTTCGATATGTTCCCCGATTTTCAGGCACGTGGCTCTGAGTTTGAACGCCTCGTGCAACAGCTACCTGCAGGGGAGGCTGAACTATGACATTACGGCGTGATGTTGATACCTCTCTGCTATTGTTGACAGTTTCACTGACCTGTATCGGGGTGGTGATGGTCTATTCCTCATCGGCGATTATGGCGGCAGAGCGATTTCATGACGGTTTTTACTTTCTGAAAAGGCAGCTGGTCTACGCTTTGGTCGGTTTTGTTCTGATGGCGATGGCCACCTATTTTAATTACAAAAACTGGCGGAAACTGGCAGTAATCTCCCTGCTTTTCAGTATTGCATTGCTGGTGTTGCTCTTTGTCCCCGGCTTTGGTGTCCGGGTTGGTGGTGCGATGCGCTGGTTGCATTTGCCTGGTCTGACCGTCCAGCCGGCCGAGTTGGTGAAATTGACCCTGGTTCTTTATCTGGCTCACTCTTTGACTCGGAAGAAAGAAAAAGTACGTTCCTTTCTCAAGGGTTATTTTCCATATATGATCGTTCTGGCCCTGCTCCTGGGGATGTTGGTGAAGCAGCCCGATATGGGCAGCGCCATGATCATTGCCGGGGTTGCGCTATCGATGTTGATCGTCGCCGGGGTGCGTTGGCGCTATCTTCTGCCAACAATTCTGATGACCCTGCCACTTGTCTATTTTCTGGTTATGCAAGTTGATTATCGCCGCCGCCGGATTATGGCTTTTCTCGACCCTTGGGACGATCCCTTCGATAGCGGGTTCCAGATAATTCAGAGCCTGGTTGCTTTTGGCAAAGGGGGAATTCTTGGACAGGGACTGGGGATCGGCGAGCAAAAATTGTTTTATCTGCCTGAAGCGCATACCGATTTTATTTTTTCTGTGATCGGCGAAGAACTGGGTTTGGTCGGCGCTCTGATTGTAGCGGCGTTGTTTCTGATGTTGGTTCTTTGCGGCATTCGTATCGCCTTGCACTGTCCCGATCCATTTGGTCGGAATCTGGCTTTTGGTATAAGTCTACTGCTTGGTTTGGAGGCCTTTGTCAATCTGGCTGTTTGTCTGGGTTTGTTGCCAACTAAAGGGTTGGCTTTGCCGTTTGTTTCTTATGGTGGGACCAGTTTGGTCGTGAGTCTGGTTGCGGTGGGAATATTGTTGAATATTTCAAATTCATTGGGGGCGGTCAAATGAGATTACTTTTGGCTGGTGGCGGAACCGGAGGTCACCTTTTTCCGGCAGTCGCATTAGCGCAATTACTGCTTTTGCAGGAGAGCGAATCGGCAGTGCAGTTTGTCGGAACCGAACGGGGTCTGGAGCAACGCTTGCTGCCCAAGTTGGGATTACCACTGGCAACGGTCGACATGGTCGGTGTTGTCGGTCGAGGCTGGCGGGGGAAACTTGAATTGCTGCCAAAATTGATCAAAAGCCTTATTCAGGCCAGTAAAATATTAGGCAACTTTAAGCCCGATATTGTCATCGGGGTGGGTGGATATGCCTCCGTTCCGGTCCTTCTGATGGCTAGACTCAAGGGAATTCCGTATCTGATTCATGAACAGAATGCGCTCCCGGGCTTAAGTAACCGGCTGTTGGGGCGAGGGGCGAAACTCATCTGTCTCTCTTTCTCTGCCAGTGCTGCCGGGTTCAGTCATAGCAGAATCAGGGTGACCGGGAATCCGCTGCGACAAGGATTGGATAATGTCCCTGCTGAGATTTCTCAACCCGGGAAACTATTGATTTTTGGTGGTAGTCGGGGTGCCCGAGCGATCAATCAAGTGGTTATGCAGATGTTGCCACTGATGCAGGGCTGGGAAGATAAAATCGAAATTCTCCACCAAACCGGAGAAGAAGATTTTCTTCAAGTTCAGCAGGCTTACCGGGACGCTGGTTTTGATCCACAACAAGTTGTCCCATTTATCGATGCCATGCCTGCTGCTTATTCTGCTGCAAGCCTGGTGATCTGTCGTGCTGGAGCAACAACGCTGGCAGAGTTGACTGTGTGTGGCCGGCCGGCAATTTTGATCCCGTTTCCTCATGCAGCAGGGGACCACCAGACGGCCAATGCCAAGGCGTTGGAAAATGTTGGAGCGGCAATGTTGCTGCCACAGGATGAATTAACCGCAGAAGGATTGGCACGATTAGTAAAAAATCTTCTGGAGGATCAACAGACACTACAGAATATGGGAGAGCAAGCTCGCCTGCTCGGTTTGCCGGGGGCAGCAGGTCGAATTCTGAATGAGTGTCGACGTTTACTCGGGAAACCATTGGTGGAGGACGTCTAGATGTACGGACGGATAAAAAAAATCCATTTCATCGGTATTGGCGGAATCGGCATGAGCGGTATTGCCGAACTGCTGCTGAATCAGGGGTATCGGGTTTCCGGCTCCGATTTGCGTGAGTCTGATACGACCCGGCGATTGACCGGGCTGGGTGGTGAGATTGTGATTGGCCACAGTGCCGAAAATATCACTGAAGTCGATGTGGTTGTGACATCAACTGCGGTTAAGACCGACAACCCTGAGGTTGTTGAAGCGTTGCGGCAGCACGTTGCCGTAATCCCTCGAGCGGAAATGTTGGCCGAGCTGATGCGGATGAAATATGGCATTGCCATCGCCGGAACCCACGGCAAGACGACAACAACCAGTATGATGTCCGTGGTACTGCAACATGCCGGTGTTGATCCGACGGCAGTTATCGGTGGCAAACTCGATGCCTTTGGTTCCAACGCCAAGTTGGGACGTGGCAAGTTTTTAATCGCTGAAGCTGATGAATCGGATGGATCATTTATGCATCTTTCTCCGACGATTGCTGTGGTGACGAATATTGATGTGGATCACCTCGATTTCTATTCGGGGATTGAAGAAATTAAGCAGATATTTGTCGATTTTATCAACAAGGTCCCGTTTTATGGCCGCGCGGTCCTCTGTTTGGGTGATCCGAATATTCAGGATATTTTGCCCGCTGTCAAAAAACGCTTCACAACTTATGGTTTCAGCAGCCAGGCCGATTTTTATGCCGAAGATGTTCAGCATCGTCAGGGACGCACCAGCTTTACCGCTTACTATCAAGGTGGAGAATTGGGGCGGATTTCATTCCGGATGCCCGGTCGGCACAATGTTTTAAATGCGCTGGCGGTGATTGCCGTCGCCCATGAGCTTGAAATACCATTTCAGACGATTATCGGTGGCTTCCGTAATTTCGGTGGGCTGCAGCGCCGTTTCGAATTGCGGGATGAAATCAACAACATCATGATCATTGATGATTATGGTCATCATCCAGTTGAAATTAAAGCAACTCTGGGTGCAGCCAAAAGTGGTTGGAGCAAGCGGGTCATCGCCGTCTTTCAGCCCCATCGATACAGTCGGACAGAGGCTCTGTTTGACGATTTTCTGACGGCGTTTTATCAGGCTGATCAACTAGTGATCACCGCTGTCTATGCTGCCGGAGAAGAGTCGATCGAGGGGGCTACAGGGGAGGCCTTGGCGCAGGGCATTGTCGAGCATGGCCACAAGGCGGTTTCCTACCGCTCCACAATCGATGAAGTGAGTGACTATCTTGCTGAGATTGTTGAACCCGGAGATATGGTGGTCACGCTGGGAGCCGGTAACATCAATCAGGTTTGTGACTTGTTGGCCGAGCGGTTGCGCAAGAAAGAAGTTCAGGGATGAGTTGTCTGACGCGGACCCAGATGTTGTCAAAGCGGATTGGTGTTCTGCTCGGCGGTTTGTCGGCAGAGCGTGAGATCTCTTTGAAAACCGGGAATGCCACCGTAGGTGCGTTGCAGCAGCTTGGTTACAATGTCGTTGCTATCGATGTGAAACAGAACCTGCCGGAGCAATTGCAGGAGGCGGGTGTTGACATTGCTTTTATTGCTCTGCATGGACGCTTTGGTGAGGATGGTCGGGTTCAGGGGTTGCTGGAAATGTTGCAGATTCCATACACCGGCAGTGGTGTGCTGGCATCGAGTGTGGCGATCGATAAGGTCATGACCAAACAATTCCTCCTGTATCACGAATTGCCAACGCCGGGATTTGATTTTATGCGCCCTGGCGATTCTGCGGCAGATTTGCTGCAGCGCTGTAAATATCTGCCAGTCGTGGTTAAGCCCTCACGTGAAGGTTCAACCATCGGTATTACCATTGCAAAAAACCGTGAAACTTTACGCGACGCTATTGATCTTGCCGCAAGTCTGGACGGTACGGTTCTGGTTGAAGATTATATCGATGGAGTCGAATTAACCGTATCGGTGGTGAATGGTAAGGCGTTGCCAACTATTCAGATTGTCCCCAAGAGTGGTTTTTACGATTATCAGGCAAAATACACTTCTCGAGACACTGAGTATTTATTGCCGGCTCCGATTGATGCAGAAAGCTATCAACTCGTGCAAGAAGCGGCCGTTAAAGCTTGCCGGGCCATTGGATGTCGAGGTGCTGCACGAGTTGATTTTATGTTCCGCGATGGGGAGTTTTTCTGCATTGAAGTCAACACCATTCCGGGGATGACAGAAACCAGCCTGCTGCCGAAAGCAGCCCGGGCTGCAGGGGTCAATTTTGAACAACTGGTTGAGATGATTTTACTTGATGCTGACCTGGACAAGTAGATTTTTGTCTTATGTTTTATGCCAATTGCAAAATAAGAGAACTGCATGCGTGACCTGAAAAAAAATCAGAAAAAAAGCAAAAAAACCCGCCAGAATCGGCGTAAGCAGCAGAAAAAACCTTTAAATTGGCGGAAACTGCTGCACCGTACCTTACGCGTCGGGGTGATGGTTTTCAGTGTCGCTCTCCTTTTGGTTGGAGGGTTCTTTGTGACGCAACTGTTGGTGGCATCTGATCTGTTTCGAGTTGATCAGGTTTCGGTCCAGGGGAATGATCGGCTTACAGGCCAACGGGTTGAAGCTCTTTCAGATATCCAGGTTGGTATCAATACCTTCCGTCTCGATCTTGAATTGATCGGGAGAAAAATTGAAGAGAATCCCTGGATCCGGCAAGCTGATGTTCAAAGGATTTTCCCTCGTCAAGTCACTATTCGTGTAAAAGAACGGAAGCCGGTGGCAATTATTAATCTGGGGTATCTCTATTACCTTGATGAGCAAGGGGAGGTTTTCAAAGTTTTAGAGGCAGATGACAGCCTCGATTATCCGATCATTACTGGCTTTGACTACGATAAAGCGCAGGGTCACGATAGCGAATATGCCCGGAAATTGCGGCAAATAGTAGAATTGTTGACCGACTTGGATCAGCGCGAGCTGTTTTGCCTCGATCAGGTATCGGAAATACACCATGGGGCTAACGGTGGTTTTTCACTTTTTACCCTGGAAGGTGGGGTTGAGGTCAAGCTTGGCAGTACTGAGATCGGCAAAAAACTCGATCGACTGGAACGAATTTACACACAGCTGCAGCCCAAGTTGCAGATGCTCGATTATATTGATTTGAATGTTGAAGAAAAAGTGATCGTCCGAATTGAACGGCTGAAAAATACGGCCAAGAGCTGATACCAAGGGGGTGTCATGAGCAAAAGAACTGAAAATTTAATTGTTGGACTCGATATCGGTACCACCAAAATCTGCTGCATTGTCGGTAATCTGACGGATGAGGGGCTAGATGTCGTTGGCATCGGTACCAGCCAGTCAAAAGGATTACGCAAAGGTGTCGTGATTAACATCGAGAGCACTGTTTCTGCAATCCAGAAGGCCATTCGAGAAGCAGAGTTAATGGCCGGTTGTGAAATTAAATCGGTGTTTGCCGGAATCGCTGGTGGCCACATCAAGGGGTTGAATTCACAGGGAGTGATCGCAATTAAAAACCGCGAAGTCACCAGTGATGATCTGCAACGGGTGATTGATGCTGCCAAGGCGATTGCGATCCCGATGGATCGTGAAGTTATGCATATCCTGCCGCAAGAATTTATTATTGATGATCAGGATGGCATTCGCGAACCGCTGGGTATGAGTGGTGTTCGTCTGGAAGCGAAAGTTCATATCGTGACCGGAGCCGTGGCCAGTGCGCAGAATATTATCAAGAGCTGTAACCGGGCAGGAGCGGATGTCGCAGATATTGTCCTTGAGCAATTAGCAAGCAGTGAAGCCGTTTTGTCGTCTGATGAAAAAGAGTTGGGCGTAGCACTGGTCGATATCGGTGGTGGAACGGCCGATATCGCAATTTTCTCCGAGGGAGCAATTAAGCATACCTCGGTTCTTTCTATCGGTGGCGACCATTTGACCAACGATGTTGCTGTGGGGCTGCGTACGCCGATGGGGGAAGCGGAAAAGATCAAGCAGGCTTACGGTTGCTGCTTAACTTCTATGGTGGGAAAAGATGAGACAATTGAGGTCCCATCGGTTGGTGGTCGTGAAGCCCGGATTTTATCGCGCCAACTGTTGGCTGAGATCCTTGAACCCCGGGTTGAGGAGATTTTTTCTCTGGTTAACCGTGAAATTATCAAAAGTGGTTACGCAGACATGATTGCTTCGGGAGTCGTTATTACCGGTGGGAGTGCCATTTTGCCGGGGATGCCAGAGTTGGCAGAGCAGGTATTCAACCTGCCGGTACGACGTGGCAATCCCCTCGAAATCGGTGGCTTGATCGATGTAGTGAACTCACCGATTTATGCAACCGGAGTTGGCCTGGTGAAGTATGGAAGTATGAATACCCAGGCACAGAACTTCAAGATAGGAGAAAAGAACGTATTTGAGCGGGTTTCCCAACGGATGAAAGAGTGGATTAGCGAGTTTTTTTAATCAATAATTATATAATAATTACTTGTATAATAAATTAAATTTTGATAAATTAAGCTCACTTGAATATAACTAGTTTTCGGTTTCGCGGAGAAGCTGAAAACGCAGCATCAGGGAGGGCATCATGCCTAATCAAGAGGGAGTCATGTTTCAGTTTGAAGCAGCATTGGATCAAGCCGCAAAGATTAAGGTTATTGGCGTCGGTGGTGGTGGTGGAAATGCCGTCAACACCATGATTCGCAGCCAGGTTGAAGGGGTCGAGTTTTTCACGGCCAATACCGATGCACAGGCGTTGCGGCGCAGCGATGCGTCGATGAAGGTCCAGCTTGGTGGCCATTTGACCAAGGGGTTGGGTGCGGGTGCAGATCCGGAGATCGGTCGCCAGGCTGCAGAAGAAGACAAACAACGTCTGGTTGAAATGTTTGAAGGTGCAGATATGATTTTCGTCGCTGCCGGTATGGGGGGCGGTACTGGAACCGGGGCTGCACCAATTATCGCAGCGGCAGCCAAAGAGGCCGGTGCCTTGACGGTTGGTGTCGTAACCAAACCGTTTACCCGTGAGGGTCAGCAGCGGATGAAACGGGCTGAGACTGGAATTGCTGAGCTGCGTGAGGTCGTCGATTCATTGGTTGTTGTCCCCAATGATCGTCTGCTCGGGCTGGCCGGTAAGCATATGAGTATCCTGGATGCTTTCAAGCCGGCAGATGATGTTTTGCGTCAGGCTGTCCAGGGGATCTCTGATTTGATAACCACCGAAGGGCTGATCAACGTCGACTTTGCCGATGTGCGAACCGTCATGAGTAATCATGGCATGGCGATGATGGGAATCGGTGTTGCTGAAGGTGAGCGTCGTGCCGCTGAAGCAGCTCATAATGCAATCAGTAGCCCACTGCTCGAAGAGGTCGATATCTCCGGTGCAATGGGCGTATTGGTTAATATCTCTGGTTCATCAAGTATGACCATGGAAGAATTTGAAGAAGCATCAACAATTATCCACGAAAAAGTTCATGAAGATGCCAATATTATTGTTGGCCTGGTGATTGATGAAGATCTTGGCGAGAACATCAAGATCACTGCGATTGCAACTGGGTTTGGGGAGGCTTTTGAAGAAAAAGAGGACGTTTCTGAAACCGTTGATCAGCGTTCTCAGACCCTGGCACAGGTGAGTGTCAAGGCCGATTTAGACGTGCCGACGCATATCCGTAACCAGCAAAAGGTATCACCAGGTCAGCGCAGAACACGTGAATTGTCAAATCAAACACACGATTTGTTCGTTGATGATGAGCAATTTGATATTCCGACCTTTCTGCGGCGCAGGGTTGATTAAGGCAGATTTTCGATATTCTGCAACCAGATAGCCAACTGAAGCAGTCTTAACAGTTTTTTGTTGTGATGTAAGCCGGTTCTCCGCCCGGCAGATGTGCAGCTTTCTGTACTTTTTTATGAACTCCCGACGACTCCCTCGTCACTGGGGCCACAATGTGGCCCCTTTTTTTTGCCGTTCTGCAGAATAACTCGAAGTCAAACCAATAGAATGGTATATTGAGGCGATTGACATTATTTGTTGCATTCAAGGGCTCATTGCATATGCCAGAAACCGTTTTACCCAGAGGAACCTTATTCGACATGCTGCTCAATAGCAGTGTTGAATATGCAGAGCGAATCGCTTTTATCTACCGGTCCGCTGATGCCGAATTTGAAGTGAACTATCAAAAACTATTTGACGATGCCCTCATTCTTGCCAAGGCTTTCAGTTCCCATAAAGTTCGTAAGGGAAGTAAGGTTATGCTCCTCTCAGATAATCGCTACGGCTGGATCGTCACCGATTTTGCTCTCGTTTCTCTTGGGGCTATCAGTGTCCCGCGGGGCAGCGATACTCCGACCCGTGAACTTGAATTTATTCTCCAACATGCCGAATGTGAATTTCTGGTTATTGAGACGGAAATGCTCCTTAAAGCCCACGAAGAGATGCTTAAGGGGCTGAAAAATCTCAAAGCTATCTTTGTTATCGAGGGGGGAAAGACGCACCGGTGGTTTGACAATATTTATAGCTACAACGATATTCTTAAAGATCGCAGTATCAGCAATTCTGACACCGAACATTTTATTGCCCAGCGCTATGCTCTTTCAGCAGAGGATATTTTTACCCTGATTTATACCTCAGGTACGACCGGGGTTCCCAAAGGGGTTTTGTTGACCCATCGCAACATCATGTACAATGTTTGCCATCTTCCAGAGTTGATTGATTTGCAGCAAGATGACAGTTGGGTTTCGATTCTGCCCAGCTGGCATATTTTTGAGCGGGCTGCAGAATACGTTGCCCTTTCCAGTGGCTGTTCAGTTGTTTATTCTTCGGTTAAAACCTTTGCTGCTGATCTGGAAAAGTATCAGCCGACTATGGTTGCTACGGTACCGCGCCTCTGGGAATCGATGTACAGCAAGGTCAACCAGACGCTGGAGAAACAAAATCGACGTAAAGCGCGCATCTTTAAACTGTTGGTGAAAATTTCGGCCCGTTACAACTATTTGCGTCGGATCGTGCGCAATCAACGACCAGTTTTCAAGAAAGTTTTTTTCTTGAGACGTTTCTGGCAAAAAATCACAGCCGGCCTACTGTTGCTGTTGCTGACCCCTTTAAATCTTGTGGCAAAAAAGCAGCTGCTTCTGGTGCAGGATAAATTTGGTGGCCGGTTGCGTATGGCGATTAGCGGTGGCGGTAGCTTGCCCCCCTATCTTGATGAATGGATTGATGCTATCGGTATCCGAATCGTTAACGCTTACGGTATGACCGAATGTGCCCCAGCCATTGCTGGAAGGTCGGTCCATTGTGAGGTTTTCGGTACTTTGGGACCGCCAATCAAAAATACAGAGTTGAGAATCGTCGGCGATGATGGGGACGTGCTGGAAGCCGGTGAGGTTGGTGAGATACAGTTGCGTGGTGAGCAGGTTTTTCCCGGTTATTATGACAATGAGGAAGAAAACGCAAAAGCTTTTACTGCCGACGGTTTTTTCAAAACCGGTGACCTGGGCAAACTGACTGTGACAGGGGAGCTGGTGATTACCGGGCGCTCAAAAGAGGTCATTGTCCTGGCCAGTGGTGAAAATATCGACCCCAGCCGGATCGAATCTGAAATCACTAAATTACCCTTTGTCAGTGATGCTGTATTAGTTGGTCAGGATAAAAAGGGGCTTGGAGCGCTGATAGTTCCTGATTTCGAACAATTACGCAGTTTTATCAGTGGCAAGTTTGACCAGGGAGCTGAGACAACCGACAAGCTGGTCATGGATAAACAAAGTCTGAATCGGGTCAAGGCCGAAATCAATCGACTGTTGCACCCGAAGCATGGGTTTAAGCCGTTTGAAAAACTGCAGAATATTCATTTTCTCGATAAGGAATTCAAAATGGGGGAGGAGTTAACGAATACACTCAAAAAGAAACGTCACGTTATCGAAACAAAATATCAAGAAGTCATTACCAAGATACTTAAGTGAGCAATGACAACTTTTATTCAACACAACCTCCGGACTTTTCCCCATTCTCTTTTGATCGTCTCTTCAGCTGTGCATAAATAACGTTATGTCGAAGAATCGTTTGCAAAGAGATAAACAGAGGCTGGAGGGTGAGACGGGGGCGTTTTTTCATTCCTGGAATGAGGATCGCTACCGGATTGCTTTGGTTTATCCAAATACCTACCACCAGGGGATGAGCAACCTTGGTTTCCTGACGGTTTATCAGCTTTTTAACCAACGGGATGATTGTTTATGTGAGCGGTTTTTTCGCCCCGATAAGGATGAGTTGGCGCACTACGAGCGAACCGGTTCGCCATTGGTTTCTCTTGAATCGGGACATCGATTGACCGATTTTGACCTGATTGCATTTTCTGTTTCGTTTGAAAATGACTACCTCAATCTCCCTTTAATTTTCCGTTTATCCGGGATCCCTTTCTATTCAGCACAACGTGATGCTTCGTGGCCGCTGGTTCTGTTGGGTGGAGTTTGTGCGTTTATTAACCCTGAACCGTTAGCCGAGATTGTCGATCTGGTTGCGGTTGGTGAAGCAGAGCCGATTATCCCCCGATTATTGACTATTCTGCAGAAAAAATCTGCAGATCGAATCGGTTCTCTTGGTGCCGTTTCTCAGGTGCCGGGAATCTATGTGCCGAGATTTTATGAACCGGTTTATGCCGAGACCGGTGAGGTCCTTAAGTTTCATGCTGATCCTGCTGTCCCGGTCAAAGTTCGCAGACAGTTTCTGCACGATTTGGATCAGTCCCCGAGTCGCAGCTTTATTCAAACCGAGGAGAGCGAATTCGGCAATATGGCTTTGACCGAGGTTTCCCGGGGCTGTTCGCGTGGCTGCCGGTTTTGTGCTGCGGGATTTGTCTACCTGCCCCCACGGGAACGCAGTCTGGAAAACCTTTTGGGGCAAGTTGATCTGGGGCTGTGTCAGCGCGATCGGGTTGGATTGGTTGCCGCAGCAGTTGCAGACTATTCCAACATTCATAAACTGCAACAGGGAATTCTGGAAAAGGATGGCCAGATTTCCATGTCGAGTCTCCGCCTTGATACATTGAACACCGAAGAGGTTGAACTTTTATACCAGGCTGGACACAAGTCGGTTGCCATTGCCCCGGAAGCGGGGAGCCAAAGGTTGCGTAATTTCATCAATAAGGGGATCGATGAAGAGCAGATCCTGGCTTCGGTACACATGCTGGCGGGCGGTGGAATTAAAAATTTGAAGCTCTATTTCATCATCGGCTTTCCCGGGGAGCAACAGAGCGATATTGATGCGATTATCGCCCTCACAGAGGGCATTTCAGCGATCTGGCGCGAAGCTGGCCGCAAGCGGGGGCAGCTTGGAAGTCTCACCTTGAGTATTAATCCATTTATCCCCAAACCGTTTACACCATTTCAATGGGCAGGGATGGAGCAAGAAAAAAGTCTCAAGAAAAAACTACGACAGCTCCAGTCTGCTATCTCACGAATCCCCAACACCCGAATGAATAGTGAGTCGATTCGCGCGGCGACTCTGCAGACATTTTTGTCGCGCGGTGATCGACGGATTGGCAAATTGTTACCTGCTCTGGCGGCGGGGGAAAACCTCAAACAATTGTGTAAGAAATCGGGATTAGCACTCGATTTTTATGTGACCCGTGAAAGAGGGGTGGGAGAATCGTTCCCCTGGGAAATTATTGATCAGGGGGTTGAGCGCCAATATCTCTGGAACGAATATCTGCGGGCGCAACAGGAGAAGACGACAACTCCCTGCGCTCCGAATTGTCGGCGTTGCGGAGTTTGTGGTGAAGATGTAAGCTGTTGCTGATATCTATGAGTCATGTAGTATTGGGTCAGGAGGTCTGGAATGACAGAATCTGAAAAAGCAGAGGGAGCCACATCTCGCGTGTCGCCTGCGGCGCGAAAATTAGCCGTCGAGTTGGGGATAGATCTCGATTCTCTACATGGGAGTGGGCCGCAGGGGCGGATTGTCCTGGCCGATATCGAACGGTCACGGGCATCTTCCGACATTGATGGTAACAAGCAGACGGCGTATCAACAGAAAGTCTCTTTGACCAATCCTCCTGAACGGGAAAAGTCGATCAAAGTCCGGCGCTTACTGGCACGTAAGATGGAAAAAGCGTGGCAAACGATACCCCATTTTTATGTGACTATTGCGGTGGACATGACCGACGTTGTCCGACTTCGCCATGACCTCGGTGTGACGATCAACGATTTTGTTCTGGCTGCATCTGCCAGGGCACTGGTTGAACACCCCTGGGTGAATGCCACCTGGAACGGTGAGCAGGGGGTTGAGCTTCCCGATGTCAACATCGCCATTGCCGCTGCGACAGATCGTGGGTTGTATTACCCGGTGTTACATAACTGTCATCAGTTGAGCTTGTTGCAAATCGGTGAAAATTCCAGGGTGCTGGCAAATAAAGCTGCAAATAATGGTCAATTGACCGAAGCTGATATGAGTGGTGGGACATTTACCATCACAAATATGGGGATGCTCGGGGTTGAATCTTTTGGAGCCATTATTACTCCCCCGCAGGCTGCGGTCCTTTCGGTTGGTTCAGTGAAGGGGGAGGTTGTCGTCGATGGTCAAGGGGAACCAAATGTCGCACTGATGATGCGTTTAACCCTCTCGGCAGACCACCGTGTACTCGATGGAGCGGATGCAGCGGAGTTTCTGGGGACACTCAAGAGTTATCTGGAGGCACCCATCGTGCTGACAGAGACCTGACCAGCACTAAAGAAAATCATGGTGTTATCCCGCGATGCTGCAGTTCTAATTTAACTTCATTGCGTCTGTTACGCAGGTCGGTAGCAACGTTTCGCTTGCTCCCCCCTGTTGTAACCCCGATGCTCCCACTTCCCCCACTCCTGTAGCCAAAGCTGCCCAGGCCCAAACCTAAGCTGACTGATGATCCACTTGTTTGCCGTTCAACAACTTCGATTTGATCTTCCAGTTGATAAAAATACAGAGTCAGGTTGTCGTTCGATAAGCTGTGATAATCTTCAGTCAGCAACTCTTGTGTTTTTGCCTGATGATTTGCACAACCCGATAAAAAAACGGTTAAAAGAAGTGATAGCAGAATAGTCCATAGGTGAAGCCGTTTTTTTGGTTCGCTGAAAGACCGAAATTGAGCGGTTTGTTCAATGTTGAGACTGCCACACATAGATATCCCTTTCGTCAGGTTTTTTTGAGATTGTCTGATTATATCACATTTACCTTATGTCGTGAGTTCTGCCTTTTTTCTGCTGCAGTCAGTCTTGACAAAACAGCAGAATAAGGCTTGAATGAAATTTCGTTTCGCTAAGGGGGGACGAGTGGAACGAAAAATTCACAGGTAATAAATTGCAAGTTGTCAAACCGGTATAAAGCTGGCTGGCGACTTTCTACAACGCCATCAACAGAAGGACACCTTCCTTGTCATCCTCTCTTTCCTGGCTCCAATCGTTACGCCACCATTGTCGCCGCTGGGTGTTGGTCACCATCCTCCTCGGCGTTGCTTCCGGGCTTTGCATACTTGCCCAGGCTGGATTGCTGGCCTATATTCTCCATGCGGCAATTATGGACCAGGCTCCCCGCCAGGAGCTGCTCCCATGTTTTGCCGTTCTCTGTAGCGTGATCATTGCCCGGGCGCTGTTGGCCTGGGGGCGAGAGATCAGCAGCCAGCGCGCATCCTCCCGGGTTCGCAGCTCAGTCCGCCAGCAGCTGCTGGAGCAGCTGAATGCCCATGGGCCGGTCTATGTCAAGGAGAAGGAAACTGCTCCGTTGGCAAGCACGATTATTGAGCGGGTTGAGGCCCTGCACGGTTATTTTGCCAACTACCTGCCGCAAAAGTCCCTGGCCATGATTGTGCCGCTGATGATCTGTCTGGCCGCTTTCAGTGTCAGCTGGGTCGTGGGGCTCATTTTTGTGATCACCGCGCCCCTGATTCCGTTGTTTATGATCATGATTGGCCGCGGTGCAGAGTCGCTGAATCAGAAAAATTTTCAACAGCTCTCCCGGATGAGCGCCCACTTCCTCGATACCCTGCAGGGCTTGGCAACTCTGAAATTATTTCACCGCTCCCGGGACGAAGCAGAGCGCATTGCCGCCGCATCTGAGAGCTACCGCAAGGGGACTATGGAGGTGCTGCGGGTGGCTTTTCTCTCTTCTGCCGTCCTTGAATTTCTTACCTCTGTGGCCATCGCCATGACCGCTGTTTTTCTGGGTCTGACCTATCTCAACTATCTCGATTTCGGTCTCTACTCCCGGGAGCTGACGCTGCAGACCGGGCTTTTTCTGCTTCTACTGGCACCCGATTTTTATCAGCCTCTGCGCGAACTCGGAACCCACTATCATGCCCGAGCCGAAGCGCTGGGAGCGGCAACAGAGTTGAGTGCCATCCTTGCTGAGCCGCTCCGTGGGCAGGGGGAGGCAGGGACAGTGTCGATTCGAGCTGGGGAGAACATAACTCTGACCATGAACCACGTTTATCACACTTTTGATCAGCGGCAACAATCGGCCTTACAGGATCTCTGTCTGTATGTGAAGGCTGGAGAGTGGCTGGCTATTGTCGGTGCCAGTGGTGCTGGAAAAAGCACCCTGCTCAATCTGCTCCTGGGATTTCTGCCGCTGCAACAGGGAGAGATTTTTGTCAATGATCAGCCTCTCCTTATGCTTAATTGCGAGGAGTGGCGGCGAATGATTGCCTGGGTTCCCCAGAATCCAACCCTGTTCTTCGCCTCCCTGGGCGATAACATTTCCATGCAAGATCCTGATATTTCCGCCGCGCAGGTGAGTGCAGCAGCCCGGCAAGCCGGCCTCACCGGCCTTATCAACCAGTTGCCCCAGGGGCTTGAAACCTGCATCGGTGAACAGGGCAATCAACTCTCCGGTGGCGAGGCCAGGCGGGTGGCCCTGGCGCGGGCCTTTGTCAGAGAGGCCCCGCTGGTCCTGCTCGATGAACCGACAGCCGGCCTTGACCGGGAAAACGAACGGCTGATCATGAAGAGTCTGCAACTGCTGGCCCAGGATAAAACAGTGGTCATGTTAACCCATCGACTCGACACGGCCCAGTTGGCCCAACGAATTGCAGTGATGGATGCCGGGGCAGTCATTGAGCAGGGGAGTCACCAGGAGTTGCTGGCTCTGAAGGGTGCCTATGCCCGTCTGATCAGCAGTGGCCGGCGGGTGCTATCATGAAAGAGCTGCTCCCCTTTATCAAGATGTTGTGGCCGCATCGGAACTGGCTGTTCTGGGCGATCAGCGCTGGCACGGTGACTCTGCTGTCAAGTATCGGATTGCTGGCCGTATCCGGCTGGTTTCTCAGCGCCTCGGCTCTGGCCGGTCTGAGCGTGGTAGCGGCCCAGCATTTCAATGTATTCACCCCCAGTGCCAGTGTGCGCGGCTTTGCTGTGCTGCGTACCATCGGTCGTTATCTGGATCGGGTCATTTCCCATGAAGCCACCCTGCGGCTGCTCTCTTCCCTGCGTGTCTGGCTCTACCGAAGTATTGAGCCCCAGGCGCCGGCCAGCCTCTACCGCCATCGCAGCGGTGACCTCCTTGGCCGCATTGTCACCGATATCAACAGCATGGATACTCTATTTATCAGGGTCCTCTCTCCGACCCTGGTTGCCCTTGGGGTGACCCTGGTCGCCAGTGTTTTTCTCTGGTGGCTGGCACCGTCCCTGACTGTACTCTTTCTCCTTTTTTTCCTCAGCGCCGGACTGCTGCTGCCCCTGTTGACCGAGCGGCTCGGTCGCCATCTCGGTACCAGTATCCAGCAGCAAATGGCCCAGCTGCGCATGAATATGGTAGAGGACATCGATGCAGCAGCGGACCTGACCATGTTTGGTGCCCAGCACCGCCACCGTTGTCTCCGCCTTGCCGAGAATGAGCGCTTGCTCCGTTTGCAGGAAAAAATGGCACGGATCGAAGGCTTCAGCACGGCAATGACTACTCTGCTCAGCGGGTTGGCGGCTGTCAGCGCCCTCTATGTCGCCATCCCTCTGGCTCAGGACAGCCAGTTTGATTGGCCTGTGCTGGCTCTGATCACTTTCGGTGTTCTGGCTGCTTTTGAGGCGGTTCTACCTTTGCCCCATGCCTACCAGTTGCTGGGGAAAATCGGTGCTGCAGCGGCTCGGCTGCTGGAAGTGAGCCAGGCCCCGGCTGCTGTCTGTTTTCCCACCGCAGCAGCCAGCAGCCCCACTGAATGGTCAATCAGCTATCAGGAGGTTACTTTTGCCTATCCGGGGAGTGACGGCGGTAACGCTGTTGAAGAAATCAGCCTGCCCCTGTCACCTCAATCAACTGTGGCGCTGGTCGGGCCCAGCGGCAGCGGGAAAACCACCCTGGCTCACCTGCTGACCCGCTTCTGGGACCCGGATCAGGGGCGGATTACCATCGGCGGGCAGGGATTGTCCCATTTCAACGAGGCACAGCTGCGGCAGATGGTGACTCTGGTGTCACAGAAATCTCATATCTTTAACGCCACCCTGCGCGATAATCTGCTGCTTGCCGATCCGCAGGCCGATGACCAGATGCTCTGGCGGGCCCTTGAGCGGGCCCAGTTGGCTGACTTTGTCGCAGGTTTACCCCAGGGGCTTGAGACCTGGACCGGGGAGGGTGGCTCACAGCTCTCCGGTGGAGAGGCACGCCGCTTGATCCTGGCCAGGGCCCTGCTCAAGGATGCGCCGGTCTGGGTTCTTGATGAGCCGACCGAGGGGCTGGATAATCTGACCAGGCGCCAGTTTACCGAGACACTGTTTGCCAATCTGACCGGGAAAAGTGCCCTGCTGATCACCCACACCCAGGAGGCGCTTGAACAGGTCGATCAGGTCTGTTTTATGGAAAATGGTCGGATAGTTGCCTGTGGCAGCCACAGTGAACTGCTCAACAGTTGTCTGCGCTACAGTGATTTTATCGGCAGCCAACAGTGAGGTCGAAACTCTCTTTTCCTGTCTCTTTGCTATGGTTTCGCGCTGGTCATGCCTCCTGTGGCGTGGTTGTTTCTGCTCCAGTTAAGCCGGAAAAGTTAAGGTCTTAATTGACACGTGTTGGAGAGATGGGGGCATTGTTGTTATTTTGATATTGGCAAATAAGGTGGATTTGTGAATGTCACCAACATGATTTTTCTTTCAAGCCAACATTATTTTCTGGTCGCTTTACTGTCCATTTCTTGAAAAAATCATTTAACCTTTCCTGATCCAGAGTTTCTTCCTCGACAAGGCTGTTGGCGAGAGCTTCCAGGATTTCACGGTTTTCCCGCAGGATCTGTTCGGCGCAATCCTGTGCTGCATTGATCAGTTTTTCGATCTCCTGATCGATCTGCCATGCGGTCCTGTCGCTGAAGGTTTTTTCTGTCGCAAGTTTGAGCCCCAAAAATGGGTGCTCTTCGCCACGTGAGAAACTGAGCGGCCCTATCTTTTCGCTCATTCCCCATTGACAGACCATCTTTTCGGCAAGATCCATAACCAGTTTGAGATCATTTCGGGCACCAGTCGAATATTCGTCGAAACAAAGTTTTTCTGCCGCTCTGCCACCAAGAGCCACTGTTAACCGCGCCAGAAGGTAACTGCTCTGGTAGTGGTAGCGATCATCTTCTGGCAGCTGCTGGGTCATTCCCAGGGCTTGTCCGTGAGGAATGATTGTGACCTTATGAATCGGGTCGGTGTTTGGCAGGGAGACGGCAACCAGGGTATGACCTGCTTCATGGATTGCAGTGATATGTTTTTCCTGGTCAGACATGAACAGTGTTCGTTCTATCCCCATCAGCTGGCGATCTTTGGCTCGCTCAAAGTGGCTGCTGCATAGTTGACTGCTATTTTCGCGTGCAGCAATCAGGGCGGCTTCGTTGGTCAATCCTTCCAGATCAGCACCCACCATGCCGGGGGTTCCTTTGGCGATGATTTCCAGATTGACGTCATCGGCCAGAGGCATATTGCGGGTGTGAACTTCAAGTATCTTGACTCGATCGCGCCAGTCTGGTCGTTCAATCACGACCTGGCGGTCAAAGCGCCCCGGCCTCTGCAGTGCCGCATCAAGGACATCCGGGCGGTTGGTTGCAGCCATCACCACGATTTCATCATGGGGTTCAAAACCGTCCAGTTCTGACAGCAGCTGGTTCAAGGTTTGTTCCCGCTCATCATGACCTCCACCCATTCCAGCTCCCCGTGAACGGCCAACGGCATCGAGTTCATCGATAAAGATAATGCTCGGAGCATTTTTTTTGGCGTTAGTAAAAAGATCGCGAACTCTGCTGGCTCCGACGCCGACGAACATTTCGATGAACTGTGACGCTGAGAGGGTGAAAAATGGAACCCCGGCTTCGCCGGCGACGGCTTGAGCCATCAGGGTTTTTCCGGTTCCCGGGGGGCCGACCAGCAGGACCCCGCGTGGCATTTTGCCACCCAACCGTTCAAACTTGCCGGGGTTTTGCAAGTAGGCGATGATTTCCTGAAGCTCCTGTTTTGCTTCTGCAAGGCCTGCGATATCACGGAAAGTTTTGCTCGAAGTTTCATGGGTGAAGATGTGTGCACCCGATTTGCCAAACTTGTTCAAAGGGTTCCCTCCCATGCCACCTTGTAGACGTGCCCGCTGGATGAAATACCACCATACCCAGACAATGATAATCCAGGGGAGCAAGCTGACCAGGAATCTTTCCCAAATCGTTGTTTCTTTCGGTCGTTCGACATTGATGATGACCTCGTGTTCTTCGAGTAGTGCCATCAATCCCGGATCGCCGAATGGTGGGATGTTGGTGCGAAATTGCTTGTAGGCATGGATTTCTTTGGATGGGCTACCAACAATGTCCGCCCCTGAGAGGGGGAGTGGTTGCAGAAAAATTCCCGTTAAAAAGCTTTCCTGGAGGGTGACTTCTGCAATGCGGCCCTGTTTCAACTCATATTTGAAATGACTGTAGGCAATCGGGGCAACGGGCTCTTGTTCAACGGGAGGCGAGTTCAAGAGATTTAATACAGTAAGGGCGAACAGGACCACCATGAAGAGTATAATTTTTTTCCAGGGATCTTTCACCATTACAGTTTTTGGCTCCCATCAGTGTAAGTTGCGTCTCAAGCAAACGAATGGCCAGTTGTCGTTGTCTGTATATATTAAGTATATCTTGTTTGGGAGGATGGTCAAAAATCGACAGGATGAAATTTAAATAAATTAGAACTAACTACAGGCTCTCCCCATATTGATTTATGTTTCTCCTGTATGGATACTCAATAAGTCTGGAAAGCGTCCCTGTTATTTTGTTTAAAAAAGGAGATCAGAACTTCTGGAAGACATCAGACAAGCTAGATGAGGGGGCGAAAATTATCAAAAAAAGGGTTAGCGAAAATCGCTAACCCCATGATTTTGGAGCCGCTGGCCGGAATTGAACCGGCTACCTGATCATTACGAGTGAACTGCTCTACCGAATGAGCTACAGCGGCAATGAGGTTTGAACTTTTACCTCAATTTTTTAAATGAGTCAATCGATCACTCAATCTACGCCGGCGATTATTTTCAGCTGACCCTTGACAGTATTCCGGTTTGAAACTATGGTCTCACCTAAGAATGATTCTTATCAACCGGCGCGGTATGATCATGGAGATGGACACGAAAAATATACTGAGCACGTTTGCCCAAGCTTGCCGTGAGAAGGGTTTGCGCTTGACCCCACAACGTCTGGAGATTTTTCAGGTGTTGGCACGGGCAACAGATCATCCAACGGCCGAAATACTTCATCAGCGCTTGATTCAGGGAATGCCAACCCTGTCACTGGATACCGTTTATCGCACCCTTGGAACCTTTGTGGATTACGGTTTTGTTAATCGGGTTGAAACGTCTGCAAGTCAGGCTCGCTTTGAGGTTTCGCACGTTCAGCACCATCATTTAATCTGCCGAAAGTGTCATGAAATTATCGATTTCAAGTGGCAATCTATTGATAGTGCTGTATTGCCAGAGGAAGTCCATTCCTGGGGAAAAATTGAACGAAGAAATATTGTTGTTTATGGCATCTGCCATAAGTGCCTACAATGATTTTGGGCTATCAAGGTCCCTCCGGGACCTTTTATCCTCATTCATTCTAAGGAGAAGAACAAATGTCAAAAAGTATCAAAGGGACAGAAACAGAAAAAAATTTACTGAAATCTTTTGCAGGCGAATCTCAGGCGAGAACTCGATACACCTATTTTGCCAGTATTGCCAAAAAAGAGGGTTATGTACAGATTGCTGATGTCTTTGAAGAAACGGCCAATCAAGAAAAAGAGCACGCAAAGCGGTTCTTCAAATTTCTTGAAGGTGGTGATCTTGAGATTACAGCAATGTATCCTGCTGGAAAGATGGGGACGACTGCGGAGAACCTCTTAGCCGCAGCGACAGGTGAAGAAGAGGAACATACAGAACTCTACCCCGCCTTTGCTGATGTTGCTGTCAAAGAAGGGTTCCCGGAGATTGCGGCAGCCTGGAATGCTATTTCTGTAGCAGAAAAGCAGCATGAAAAACGCTACCGAGACCTGCTTGCTAATATTGACAGTGGTCAGGTTTTTAAGCGCGATCAACCGGTAACCTGGCGTTGTCGAAATTGTGGCTACCTGCATATTGGAGATGAAGCTCCGGGGGTGTGTCCAGCCTGTGTTCATCCCAAAGCTCACTTTGAATTACTGGGTGAAAATTGGTAACTATTTGATGATTTAAACCAACGGCCGTTCGGAATCACTCCGGACGGCCGTTGGTTTGAGATTGTATTATCACTGAAATGTAACTGTTCAGCAATGCCTTGAGGCACCCGTTCCAAGGGCCACTTTGCGCCGTCCATGGCCGTTCGACTGTCGCCGTCCGTGGCGACAGACGCCCTTTCCATGGGTACCACAAGCCCCTATCAGTCGTGGTGGTGAATAGTTACACTGAAATTACGATTTTAAGGTCTTCTCTATAACATTCCTGAGCTCGTCCAGTGTGTAAGGTTTGGTCGCCACCCCTTTAAAACCATAATCGGTGTAGTGAGCCATGACCGGATCATTGGCATACCCGCTGGAAACAATCACCTTGGCATGGGGGTCAATATTCAGGATGCCTTTGATTGCATCCTTGCCCCCCATGCCACCGGGGATGGTCAGATCCATAATAACCAGATCATATGGGGTACCACTTTGCAGCGCCTGGCTGTAGAGCTTGATTGCTGTTTCCCCCTCTGCTGTTGATTCAACGCTGCAACCCAGTCTGGTCAACATCTCAGCGGTTATCGCCCGGATGATTTCTTCATCATCCATGCATAGCACTTTGAGCGATTGCCCTCCAAACAGGGGCTCTTCATGGGTCATGGAACTCTCTGTTGTAGGCTCTTCATCCACAGCAGGGAGATACAGGGTGAAGATGGTTCCATGCCCGACATCAGACTCGACCTGAATATGACCATCATGTTTCGTCACGATGGAATAGACCGTCGCCAGTCCCAGCCCCTGGCCAGTTTGCTTGGTGCTGAAGTAGGGATCAAAGATGTGGGTCAGGTCTTTTTCATCAATCCCTTCCCCTTCATCGCGAATCGTGGCTTGAATATATTTTCCCGGTTTTATTGCTGGTACTGAAGAGTCGTCCGTATGCTCCCAGTTTTGTAGATTAATATATAAATGGCCACCTGTTGGCATCGCCTGAAAAGCATTGATGACCAGGTTTGAGAAAACCTGTTGAATCTGCCCTTTGTCGACTTGTGCTGTCCAGAGATTGTCAGCCTGCTCGAAGACCAGCTTGACATTGCTGCCCGAAAGATCAAACTCTGCAACTTCTTTTACCAGCTCTCCGAGATAGATATGATCCTTGATTGGCGCACCACCTTTGGCAAATGTCAGTAGTTTTCCAGTTAAATTTTTCGCCCGTTCCGCACTGATTTCAGCTTGATCGAGATACTTCATGCAGGGATGATTGTTTTCAGTGCGATTTTTTGCCATAGATATGTTGCCGAAAATACCGGAGAGAATATTATTGAAATCGTGAGCAAGGCCGCCAGAGAGCGTACCAATTTTTTCCAGTTGTTGCATTTTTTGCAATTCTTCACGCATCCGGTACTCTTCAGTCACATCGCGGAAAACCAGGACAACCCCGGTTGTTTCCCCTCTATTGTTGAGGATAGGTGCTGCAGAATCTGCAATCTGTAGTTGCCGGCCGTTCCTGGCAACCAGAATAGTATGATTGGCCAGACCGACAACCTTTCCGGTTTTTATAGCTTTATCAACCGGATTCTCTGCAGTTTTGCCGGTTTTGGCATTTACGATATTAAAAACCTGCAGCAAGGATTGTCCTATAGCTTCTTCCGCTGTCCAACCGGTCAGCTGTTCTGCTATCGGGTTCATGCGGACAATCGTGTGATGGATATCGGTGGCCATAACTGCATCCCCGATAGAATTCAGTGTGGTGCGGAGGTTTTCCTCGCTTTCACGCAAAGCCATTTCTGCCTGTTTACGTTCATTAATCGCCGTATGTAATCCAATAAAGCGCACTGGCATGCCATTGTCATCCCACTCCACAATTTTTCCCTGAGCAAGAATCCACATCCAGGTCTCATGTTTGGTATGAAATCTAAACTCAGCAGTAAATTGACTTTTGTTTTGCTCAAGAGTTGATTGAATGATCGCTTTTGTCTGACTTATATCTTCCGGGTGAACACGTTTTTCCCATTCTTCAAAAGCACAGGGAAATTCATCTGGTTGATAGCCGGCTATGAGAAAATAGTTTTCATCAAAATAGACCTTATTGGTTTTCAGATTCCAGTCCCAGATACCACTGTTGGCTCCTTGCAGAGAAAAAGAGAGCCTTTCATTTTTTTCCAACAGATCCTGCTCTGCCAGTTTACGCACTGTAATATTGGTAGCAATTTCCATGCGTACCAGTCGGCCATCCGGCCAGAGAACTGCCTGGTCACGACATTCGTACCACTCTTTATCGATAGTGTTCTGAAATTCCCAGATATAGGGCTTGTTTGGATTGCCATCTTTATCGAGCAGGCGGTTATTGGTGCAGAACGAGCAGGGACCCTCTTGACCCGACTGAAGTGTTGCCCAGCAGGTGTCACCAAGACTGCCACCAGATGTTTCGCGTGCCATTTTATTCATGAATAGAAGCTCGTAGGTCTGCATGTCGGCAACATATATGACCGCATCGACAGAATCGAGCAGTGCGAGGTAGATCGAATCAGAAGTGGCAGTTTTCTCTGGCATGAGATTTCCCTCCAAGAAAATATGCGAACCAAGTCAGATGATTATGCAAAAAAGTCCACGCTACGGCGTTACGCTGTTTTTGCAGGACCTCGACCGACAAGATGCAGCCCTTTACATCTGAAAAACCAGCACCCTTGCAGGACAAAATTTTTACATAGCCAGCCACTGCTTTATTTGCGAGGGCATCAAAGCAATAACGGAAAAGAACAGAATAATATTTTGTCCTGTTTTTATGTGGTTTTATCTTTCGGCAAAACTTGATAATATTCAAGGATAAAATGGCGTTTTAACCATTTGTCTTGGAAGCTGAAACGAACAAGGATGTTAAGTTAATGTTAAGTTAATTGACATTGATGTCAATTAATATATAATGACTAATCGTTTGTTCCTGTATTTTCTATTCTTGACAAGACTTCATACTTTGGCAACCAAAGTGGGCAGGGCTGGGGATTGAAATGAAGAGGCTGTTTTATAAGTTATCCCTACGGGGAAAACTGACATTCATTATTACCCTGACTAGCTGCCTGGTCCTGGTTTTAACCTTTATTGCTATCATTGCTTTGCAATGGATGATATTGCGCGATGACCTTCTTCATGATGCTCAGATTTTAAGTCGCAAGATCAGTAAAAACTGTGCATCCGCAATGGTAGTCAAAGATCAGCATGCGGCGAATTTAGCACTGGAACCATTGTCAGCGACCCATCGTATTGTTGGGGCCAGATTGTTTGATAACAAACTGAACATTTTCGCCGAATTTCATCAAGACAAGCCAAAAGATCCAAAGATCGATAAGTTGAAAACGACGACCATTTTGCGTCAGGGACACATATTTACCTTTCTTTATCTTGATGTTTTTGAGCCGGTGATCCATGAAGGTGAAATCGTCGGTCAATTGATGATTCGGGCTGACCTTGACAAGGTCAATAACATTATAATTCGTTATGTTTGGATTGGGATTGGGGTGTTTTTCGCCTATTCATTTTTGGCATTTTTACTGGCCAGCAGTTTGCAACGATTAGTCTCAGAACCGATAAAGTCTTTGGCTGCTTCAATGCGGACTGTTTCGCGGGAAAAAAATTTTTCTTATCGTGTTCAGAAAACAAGTCATGATGAACTGGGAAGGCTGTTTGATGGTTTCAATGAGATGCTGTCGGAAATTGAGACTAGAGATCAGGAGTTATTGAACAGTCAAGTTCACCTTGAGTATCAGGCTCATCACGATCCCCTCACTCAGCTAGCAAACAGGCTGCTGTTCCACGATCGATTAGATCATTCCCTGGCTCGCGCCAGACGGATGAAATCCCGACTGGCAATTCTGTATATTGACCTGGACCGGTTCAAGAATATCAACGATTCTCTTGGCCATGATGTCGGGGATAAAGTTCTTTGTGCTGTGTCCGAGCGAATGAACGGTCTGGTTAGAGAGACAGACACTTTGGCACGCATGGGAGGGGATGAGTTTGTCATTATTCTGGAACAGTTGCGAAAAAATGAAGATGTTCAGCGTTACGTGGAGAGATTGCTCAAAGAACTGACCCGTCAAATTGAAGTCTCAGATCACAAATTACATGTGAGCGCCAGTGTCGGGATCAGTCTTTATCCCGATAATGGTGACGATGCCGACAGTCTGATGCAAGCAGCTGATATCGCCATGTATCAGGCCAAAAACAAGGGGAATAGTCTTTATCAGTTCTACTCTGCTGATATGGATAGTGATGCGCGTGAATCTCTGTTACTTGAAAATCAGCTCCGCAATGCATTGAAGAAAAAACAACTGATTTTGCATTACCAACCGCAGTTTGAGTTGAAGACGGGTCGTTTGATTGGTTTTGAAGCTCTGATTCGTTGGCAGCACCCAGATTTGGGACTTGTTTCCCCCCTTGATTTCATTTCGCTAGCCGAAGAGACGGGTTTGATTGTTCCGATTGGTCAATGGGTTCTCTCTGAGGCCTGCACACAGATGAAAAAGATACAGGATCAGTGGCAGTTGCCACTCAGGGTGGCCGTCAATCTTTCACCACGCCAGTTTCTTCACCCTTCATTGGTGCAGACAGTCGCTGAAGTACTCTATCGCACCAAGTTGAAACCAGGTTTTCTAGAACTTGAGATTACCGAGAGCATGGTGATGGGTAATGTTGATCAGTCTATCAGCAAAATGAATGAATTTAATCGAATGGGCGTTGAATTGGCGATTGATGACTTTGGTATCGGCTATTCATCTCTGGAATATTTGAAAAAATTTCCAATTTCCAAATTAAAGATCGATCAGACTTTTGTCCGGGAACTGGGGATAAATGTTAACGATACTGCCATTGTCAATTCAGTTATTGCTCTTAGTAAAAATATGGGGCTGGAAGTTATTGCAGAGGGGATTGAGACCGTCGAACAATTGGATTTCTTGAAAAAAGAGGGCTGTGATCAAGGTCAGGGCTATTGGTTCAGTAAGCCTTTACCTGTCGCATCTCTGCCCGAATTTTTGAATTCTGTGATCAGCGATGACCCTGAGGCTCTTTCCAAAATGATGTACGAATCCAAGGAGACCTGATATCTTTCCGGCAAAAACAGGACCACGAATCCTGCAGACAAGTTTAACCTTCTATTTGTTCATTCAAATAATCTCTTGTTTAAGGCGTAAGAACTCTTCACGAGTAATCAGCTCATCATCCAACATCTGACTCAGTCTGGATAACTCTTTGATTTGACGTGACTCTGACGACTCCAATTGCTTTGTTTCGGTGTCATTGTCGGCCTGAATTAATTTAATGCTGTCATCTTTATGCCCCACTCGCATGGTTGCCATCCCACCCATCAGACTGATTTCTAAGGTGCGATCAGTGAATGCCGGATCTGACATGAGATCACTGAGTTTTTGTTTGTGCTGTTTGAAGTAGTGATAAAAATAATCGGTTCTATCCACCAAAAAAAGGTGGATGTGACATAGTTTGACACAGTCATATGGGAACATAGCTCCAAAAGGAGGT
>LLYT01000090.1 GCA_002049545.1 Deltaproteobacteria bacterium tcs-42
CGGATGCGGGAAAACCGCATGTCCGGTGGCAACGGAGGGCTTGGTCTTGGTGACAGGGCCATTCTATTCTCTGATTGTTCAGCAATGCCTTGAGGCACCCATTCCAAGGGGCACTTTGCGCCGTCCATGGCCGTTCGACTGTCGCCGTCCGTGGCGACAGTCGACCTTTCCATGGGTACCACAAGCCCCTATCAGTCGTGGTGGTGAATAGTTACAACCAAATCTTTTAACGCACAGAGACAGAGGCAGAAAAAAACCGGGGTCACAATCTGTCTCTTTTAAGGTTGTATCTCCGAGCTCTCCAGCTCTGCCTTAAAAAGCTTTTCGTGGTGTTCCGGATGGCGATGATTTTTAACAATGGAAGATGGATGGTTGATCATGAAAGAAGCACTTTTATATCAAAAAAAGGACGGAGATAAGGTCCAATGTCAACTTTGCGCCCATTATTGCGTTATCGCCAACGGCAAAAAAGGGTTGTGTCAAGTGCGGGAAAACCGGGATGGAACCCTTTACACTCTCGTTTATGGCCGAACAATTACGCAGAATGTGGATCCGATTGAAAAGAAACCCCTCAACCATTTTTATCCCGGCAGCCGGTCTTTTTCAATTGCTACTCCGGGATGCAATATGCGTTGTGCCTGGTGCCAGAACTGGGAAATATCGCAGATGCCACGTGAACGACACCTTGTTTCCGGCCATGAGTTGTCCCCGGAAAATATTGTCTCGGCGGCTAAAAAAAACGCTTGCCGTTCTATCGCCTATACCTACACAGAACCGACCATTTTCTTTGAATACAGTTATGACACCGCCCGACTGGCACGAGAGGCCGGGATTGCCAATGTCTATGTCAGTAATGGCTACATGTCGGCAGAGATGCTGGAACTGTTTCATCCCTGGCTGGATGCGGCAAATATTGATCTGAAAACCTTTCGCGATGAAACTTACCGTCAATATACAGGGGCCGATTTACAGCCAGTGCTGGACAGTTTGAAGAAGCTCTCTGCTTATGGAGTCTGGCTCGAGATCACAACTCTGGTGATTCCCGGAGTCAACGATGATCCACAGGAATTACAGGACATTTCGGAGTATATTGTTACAGAATTGGGAACCGAAACCCCATGGCATGTGAGCCGATATTACCCCACCTATAAAATGGAACGGACACCACCGACGCTGCCGGAAACAATCCGGCAAGCAGTAGAGATTGGCCGAAAGGCGGGGCTGAAGTATGTCTATCCCGGTAATCTGGGCGAGGAGACTCATACCAGCTGTCCCGTTTGTGGAAAATTATTGATTCGACGCAGTGGATTCGGGATTAACCGCAACCAGATAGATAGCGATGGCTGTTGTCCCGTTTGCGGTGAGATGATCGCCGGGGTGGGTATGGCAGGGCAATAAAGTTATTTCTCCTGTAAGTGCTGCAAATATTCATCCCACTCCATCGGCAGCAGATTCTTCTTCTGATTGTTGCAATCCTTGCAGGCGGCAACACAGTTGCCTTTCGTGGTGCGACCGCCTCGGGCTACGGGAACGATGTGGTCGAGGGTGAGATCTTTGGCGGCGACTGTCTTGCCGCAATAGTGGCAAATCCCCTTGGCGATCCGGTTCTTCCACCAGTTCTGCTTGCGCAACTCTCGGGCCTTCTGCCGTTCCCTGCGGATATGTTCTTCATCAACCTCAATTTCCCAGTCCATCTTCGCTCCTCGGTTTCGGGCAAATTATTGCACAATTTGCTGATTTATGCGATCTTGGCAAATTGTTTTTATCGAAAAAATATCGGGATGGAAGATATAACTTATGAAAATCCTTGTTGTTGGCTCCGGTCAGGTGGGCTATTTTTTGTGTGACCGCCTGTCACGTGAAGGGCATGAAGTGACCCTGGTCGATCAGGATGAAGCTGTTGTTGAACGGGCTCAGGATCATTTGAATGTTCTTGGTGTTATTGGTAATGGAGCGAGTGCGGAGATTTTAGAACAGGCCGGGATTAAAGATGCTGATATCTTTATTGCGGTGACCAATGTGGATGAGGTCAATATACTTGCTTGTTTACTGGCGCGTGAGTACCAGGTCAAGATTCTGATAGCACGGACGAAAAATATTGAATATACCTCGAGGAAAGCGATCCTTTCGAAGGAGAAGTTGGGGATCGATCTGCTGATTAACCCCGACGATGCTGTCGCTGAAGAACTTTCCAAGCTGGCGTGCAATTCCAGTGCGTTTGATGTCGCTGAGTTTGCCGATGGACAGATTCTGTTTCAAGGTTACCGGATCGAGAAAGAGAGCCCTCTTTGTGATTTAACCCTTGCAGAGTTGGGTGAGTTAAGAGGGATGTACCGTTTTGTTGTTGTTGCCATAAGTCGTGGTGATTCGACAATTATCCCCCGTGGTGATGATACGATTCAGGCCGGAGACCGGATCTATATCTTCGCTCCGCCGCAGGAACTTCCGGCAATCAACTATCTTTTACAATCGGATCAAATCCAAAAAAAATCGAGTCGTCGGGCGTTTATTCTGGGAGGGAGCCGTATTGGTCTGCAGGTTGCCCGGAATATGGAAAACCTCCACTTTCATACCAAGTTGGTTGAGAGGGATGAGAAGCGCTGTTATCAACTGGCGGAGCAATTAAATAAAGCAGTTGTCATTCATGCTGAAGGTCTCGATATTCAGATTCTGGTTGATGAAGGGGTAGCTGGCGCCGATATTTTTATTGCGGTGACCGAAAATGATAAAACCAACATTTTGACCTGTTTGTTGGCAAAAAAACATAAGGTCCGGCGGACACTGGCGCTGGTGAGCCAACCGGAATTAATCGGGCTGGCATCCGATTTGGGGATTGATGCCTGTATCTCACCACGTCTGGCCGCTGCCGGGGCGATCCTCAAGTTTGTCCGTCGTGGAGATATTATCTCTCTGGCCGCTGTCGAAGGGAGTAATTCCGAAGTTCTGGAATTTGAAATTGGCAAAAACAGCGGGTTGTCAGCCATTCCTTTCAGTGCTTTGCATTTTCCACGTGGGGCGATTATTGGCGTGATCGTGCGGGGGAAGAACTATGAGATCCCGACGGGTGAAAGTATGTTGGAAGAAGGTGATCGGGTGGTTGTCTTTGCCCTGCCTGAAGCATTGCAGAAGGTCGAAAGGTTTTTTGCCTGAATGAACCTTATCCTGACGTTACGCATTCTCGGCTCGCTCTTGCTGTTTCTTGGGGCTGCCCTGTTTACTCCACTGCCGTTCTCTTTTTATTACGGGGATGGTGTCTGGTCAACTTTTATCCTTTCTGCCGTGATCTGTTTTGTTGTCGGCGGCTTACTGTTTCGATTCTGCAACAGCCCGAAAGAGCTCACCGTTCGTGAAGGGTTTGCAGTTGTCTCCTTTGGCTGGACGATATTTGCTGTCTTTGGTGCGCTACCCTATCTGCTCTCTGGTGCTATCTCCTCACCCCTGGATGCCATATTTGAGACCATGAGTGGTTTTACCACGACCGGTTCCACCATTTTGACTGAAATCGAAGCATTGCCGCAAAGCCTCCTTTTCTGGCGTTCGTTGACCCAATGGCTGGGGGGGATGGGGATCATTGTTTTATCTCTGGCGATACTGCCGATGTTGGGAGTCGGTGGAATGCAGTTATTTAAAGCGGAGGTCCCCGGCCCGACAGCAGATCGATTAAAACCCCGAATCCAGGATACAGCCAAAATGCTCTGGGGGGTCTATTTTTTACTGACCATGGTTGAAACACTCTTGTTGATGTTCGGCGGGATGAGTTTCTTCGATGCCCTCTGCCATTCATTTGCGACTTTAGCAACGGGTGGTTTCTCAACTCAAAATAGCTCAATCGGAGCGTATGACAGCAGTTATATTGATGGCGTTGTGACTCTGTTTATGGTTCTTGCCGGGGTTAACTTTGCTCTCCATTTTCAAATTTTGCGAGGTAAAGCCAGAGAGTTCTTCCGCAGTGAAGAGTTGCGTGTTTATCTGGGGATCATTCTGGTTGCGACAGTTATAATCATGATCTTCAATGGGGTTGGTGGAGTTTATCGACCATTTGGGGAGAACCTGCGTTACTCGATTTTTCAAGTTTCCTCAATCATGACAACGACCGGATTTGGCACGGCTGATTTTGAACTTTGGCCGGTGTTACCTCAGTACCTTCTGGTGCTGTTGATGTTTATTGGGGGGTGTGCCGGATCAACCGGTGGCGGGATGAAAGTTGCGCGGATTCTGCTCTTGTTTAAACATGCCCAGGTGCAGGTGTTTCGTTTAATTCATCCACGGGCGATTCGGTTGGTCAAGCTGGGGAATCGTCCGGTTGATAAGGACGTGTTGCAGTCAATTCTAGGCTTCTTTGCGCTGTTTATTGGTGTTTTTGTGGTCGGATCACTTCTGGTCGCTGCCAGTGGAATGGATCTGGTCTCCGCTGGTGGAGCGGTCGTTGCCTGTCTGTCCAACATCGGTCCAGGACTTGGTTCTGTTGGCCCCGTGGATAATTTTGCCCATGTTCCGGGATTTGGAAAAGCCGTTTTGATTATCTGTATGCTGATGGGACGCCTTGAACTGTTTACCGTGCTGGTTCTGTTCTTTCCATCATTCTGGCATAAATAGGGACAACGCTGAAATACGAAAGCCCCCATCGCCCGGTGGACGATGGGGGCTTCCCCCCTCCGGAACCTGTTTTGCATAAACAGGCTATTGATTGAATGTTGCTCAAGTCTACAGGTCGGATCTGACAAAAATCTGAAATTTTCTTCAAAGTTCAAAAATAATTATAAAAAAATGTTTTTTTCACCCCAGTTGAGTTCAAAACTTTCATTGGAGTGAAGAGGATATCCAGATTTTTTGTCCTTACGTCAACTGCATAAAGGCAAGTTGACGCCCGGTTGTCCCATTATCTCGTCGGTGGGAGAAAAATAATTCGGGATGGCAGCAGGTACATTCCCGGGTGATTTCTATATTTTGTGGTTTCAGGCCAGACTGTTCCAATTGCAATTGACAGCTGAGGGGGATATCCAGATGCCAGTGCCCCAGTCGGGTCTCTTTTGAAATTTCATTCCAAAAGCCGGTTCCCTGTTTGAAAGCATCACGTACCGGACGATCGACTTCATAATTGTGTGCCCCAATTCCCGGGCCGATGGCTGTCTGAAGCTCTGCGACCGGACAGTCAAAACTGGTGTGGATTGTCTGCACCACTTTGTCAATCAAACCATTTGCAGCGCCACGCCATCCAGCGTGGATGACGGCGATAATTTTTTTCTCGCTGTGCCAGACCAATAGTGGAAAACAGTCAGCGGTGAGAACGCCGATCATGATGTCTTGTTGATTGGTCACAATAGCATCAACTTCTACCGTTAAAAAATGGCTCAGGTCGGGGTTTGGTTCATCAATCAAGAGGATGTTTTCGCCATGAACCTGTTTAACCGTTAACAGTTGATGGGACGACAGGTCGAATGCACGGGTAAATGCAGCGCGGTTACCTTCGACGTTCGCCAGCAGGTCAGCGGTTCCCAACCCCAGGTTCAAAGAATTATAGGGGGGGCGACTGACCCCTCCATTGCGCGTGCTGAATCCAGCGACCATGCTGGCTGGTAGTTGTTTGGGTTGCAGGTATGAAATTTTACCTTTGCGGACAAGCTTCATTGAAAACTCCATTAATTGGTGATTCTTCGCGACGCCATCGACTGAGTTTTGGCGAGCGCATCTATTATTGAGAGATTTGATCCAAGTAGGTGATGATGTTGCTGAGAGTTTCCGGTATTTCGCTGGAAAATTCCAGATATTTTCCACTTGTCGGATGAATAAACCCCAGTTTCTGCGCATGGAGAGCCTGTCCTGGAAGTTTCTCAATCAGTCGGCGTAATTCCATGTCCTTGATTGCTGTGATTCTGGAGCGGTTTCCGTAGAGGGGGTCTGCGACCAGCGGGCAGTTTTTCTCAGCAAAATGGACTCTGATCTGATGGGTTCGTCCGGTTTCGAGTTGCAGTTCAATCAGGCTCAACCGATTAACATTGTATTGTTTCAGAGTTTTCCAGTGAGTGACCGCCCGTTTGCCATTTTTGGCGTTGCCACTCATTTTTTTACGTTGAGTGGGGTGGCGTCCGATTGGTTGATCAATGCGTCCCGAAGATTTCTCCGGGGCACCATGAATCAGTGCCAGATAACGTCGATTGATGGAGTGAGCCTTGAACTGAGCAGCCAGATGTTGATGGCTCTGATCATTTTTAGTGACAACAATGACGCCGGAAGTATCTTTGTCGATTCGATGGACAATCCCGGGGCGAAGTTCGCCTCCAATCCCGGCCAGATCGGTGCAATGGTGGAGCAGGGCATTAACAAGGGTTCCGCGCGAATGTCCCGCTGCCGGATGAACAACCATCCCTGCCGGTTTATCAATCACAATCAAGTCCTGATCTTCATACAGGATATGCAGGGGGATATCTTCGGGGAGAGCTTTGATCGGTTCCGGGTCGGGCAGGGTGACCTGAATTGATTCTCCACCTTTAAGTTTGCTGCTGGCTTTGGTGGGGACTCCATTCAGGGTGATTTGACCATTATCAATCAGTTTTTTCAGTTGTGATCGGGTGACAGCGGGGAAGAATTCAGACAGAAACGTATCCAGCCGCTCCGCAGGGCGGTCTTCCGGGAAGAACAGTTGTTGTTTTGAATCCATTTACCAGATCTGACTTTCGATCTTTCCCGCCTGTTTAATCATGACATCAACAATCGCCCGCTCGTAGAGGTGATCACGATTTTGCATCTCAGGAGAAACCCGGGTAAAGAAGTGTTCACGCCCTTCTTCGAGCTCTTCATCGAGGAGGTCGAAAATACTGTCACTTTTGATCCCTTCAGCGACTTTATCTTTATTATACAGGGCAATATCGGATACAATTGCTCGAGCCAAACGAAACGCGAGATCGGGATTTTCTACCATTCTTGCCATTGGATCAGCCTCCAAACCACTGATAAATTAGTGAACCTTATGTTTATGGATTTAAGTTTATTAATTTTTGTTCAATATGGCAAGGGTTAATCTTGATTTTGGGTGATTTTAAAAGATATATTGTTTTATATTAATAAAACTTGTGCTAATATGTGCGTTGTTCCTGGTTATTATTCAGATCACTTATGCTGCCTGAGGTAAAAGGAAGTTTGATGACGGATGAATATCAGAAGTTTCAAGAGGAAAATCGGAAGCTGAATGAGGAGTTGCGGCAGAAAAATATAGAACTGCGAGACACGATGGATAATTTTGAAAACCTGGTGAACAGACGGACCGAGGCACTCGAAATTCGTAACCATGTTTTACAGATATCTCAGGGGATTCTCGATGTTCTTCCAATTGTTGTTCTTGGTATCGATCCAGATCAAATGATCGTTCACTGTAACGAGTATGCGCGGAACCTTTTTCCTTATGGTGGGGTTGGCCCATTGGGAAATGATCGGCGGGAGGTCTTTCCAGTGGAGGTCAATATGCTTATTGATCGCTTAGAACATGAACGGCAGCCCAAGGCGAAAATTGAAATTGGTCAACAACGGTTCCGTGGCGAAGTGAGAAGACTGCACGATACGCTTTCGCAGGGGATTGTGCTCGCTCTTATTCCCGAGCCTTGATTGATCCACTTGCAAAAAAATAGCGGATGGCTATGCAAAAATTTCGTCCTTCAAGGGCGAAGGCCTGTATCTTGTGGGTCGAGGTCCTGAAAAAACAGCGTAACAGTTAATTTTCTGGTAACTATTCACCACCACTACTGATAGGGGCTTGTGGTACCCATGGAAAGGGCGTCTGTCGCCACGGACGGCGACAGTCGAACGGCCATGGACGGCG
>LLYT01000091.1 GCA_002049545.1 Deltaproteobacteria bacterium tcs-42
GGCACCCATTCCAAGGGCCACTTTGCGCCGTCCATGGCCGTTCGACTGTCGCCGTCCGTGGCGACAGACGCCCTTTCAATGGGTACCACAAGCCCCTATCAGTAGTGGTGGAGAATAGTTACAAGTCGCTTTGATTTTGTTGGCTACATTTCACCGCTTCAAGTTGAAAAAAGATTAAAATTTCTGTGACCAACTGTCGATAAACACGTTGATTCTTCCCCTTCAGGGAAAATCCAACCAAGGAAATTTTGTTCATGGCGATTAATTACTACCGGCTGCTCGGTGTCCCCCCCGATGCCGGGCAGCGGCGGATCAAGTCTGCATACCGCAGTCTGGCCAAACGTTTCCATCCCGATCGCAACAGTGGTTCGGAAACAGCGGCAGAACTGTTCCGTCAGGTGAATCACGCCTACCTGGTCCTTTCCAATCCTCAATTACGCGCGCACTACGACCAGAAGCTCTCTCGGGAACAGCCCCCGTCAGGCACATCTGGAACACCTCGTCATGATCCACAACAAAAATTCAACCGCTTTGTCAAATCGCTACTCGATGCCCTGTTTGGACCGGTGGACGCGCAAGCCGAAGCATCGGTCAAACAACCACAACGGGGGGGCAAGGGTCCAGTCAAAAAAGTTGCCAGGCCCGCTTTTAACTTTCACTACAACCTTGCAGTCGAAAAGAACGAGACCCCCTATACCCGTGGTAATGATGGTGTTTTTAGAAAAGTCCCGCAGCAGAACCGAAACAAACGGTAATCTCCCACATTTTACACTTCACTTTGCCCCCTGAACATCACCGCCAAAAATCTGCTGCTGTGAATCACCCCGAAAACTGCCCCCTTGCCCATCCACCGTTTGATGTTTATGCTTGATGCAAGTATTATTCAAGACTCATCCAGACCATAAAGGGAAATCAAATGACCGATAATCTAGACCAACTTAAAATGTGTGAACTGCGTGCCAAAGGGTTGATGGAAGAGATAGATCAACGCTCAACCAACCCAACGGTCGTATGTGGAAAATGCGGTGCAAAAGCCGATGCCCCGGAACATTTACACAACCCACGCCCGTTGATGAAAAAGAAACTCGACAATTTCTGGAATTAAACATTTTGGATGGCATCGTAAAAAGTCCGCCCTGCGGCGTTACGCTGTTTTTTCAGGATCTCAACATACTATATGTATGCCTTCGCCCTTTTAAAGGAGTTTTACTTGATGATTAACGCCAACGATCTGCGCCGCGGGATGGTATTCCAACTCGATTCTGCCCCCTGTGTTGTAATTGATGTCAGCTTTCAATCCCCGACAGCGCGTGGAGGGAACACTCTGGTCAAAACCAAATATCGCAACCTGATAACCGGACAGGTTTTAAACAGCCCATTCAAATCGGGAGATCGAATCGATGAAGCCGACTTTGCCCGCCGCAAGGGGCAATTTATCTACGCCTCTGGTGACCAGGGTGTCTTCATGGACCAGGAAAACTACGAACAATATGAAATCGGTGGTGATCTCTATGATGAAATCAAAGGCTACCTGCTCGAAGGTGGCGAGGTCACTCTTGGCGTATACAATGAGCAGGTTGTCACCCTTGACGTTCCACAAACCGTAGAATTGACCGTCACTGAAACCGCTCCGGCAATCAAAAATGCGACTGCAACGGCACAAACCAAAGAAGCCATTCTTGAAACGGGAATCTCCCTCCAGGTACCCGGTTATCTGGAATCGGGTGAAAAGGTTAAGGTCGACACTCGTGAATGCCGCTTTGTATCCAGAGCTTGATGTGTTGTAATCCAGATTATCAAGGATTTTTTTAACCGGATACTGCCATGCAAATTTCAACATGAAATGGACCAATGCTCGATATTGAACAAATAAAAAACCGACTAACGAAACACCGCCCACAGCCGCTTAAGCAAGAGTCCAACCTGAGTGCAGCTGTCGCCATGTTGTTGCGCGACCATGGCCAGGAAACCGAAGTTCTGTTGATCCGCCGGGCACAGAACGACAAAGACCCGTGGTCTGGTGATTTGGGTTTCCCCGGTGGCCGGATTGAGGATCACGATCCAAGTCCACGTGCCGCTGCAGAACGGGAAACTTGCGAAGAGGTGGGCTTTTGCCTGAAGGAAGAAAACTATCTGGGCCAGAGTGATGATCTTGCCGGAGCCTATCTGTCTGTTCACATCTCCTGCTTTATCTATCATGTCGACAGCAATACCCGATTCAACCTCAACGGTGAAGTTGTCGATCTCTTCTGGGTGCCAATCCGGACCCTGCTTGACCCACACCGTAACCAGATACTTACCTTTTTCTTTCGTGGCCAGGATCGCAAGCATCCAGGAATAAAACTCAGTGAATGGAGTCAACGCCCACTATGGGGAATCACCTATCGGCTGCTCGATAATTTTCTGAATCTGTTTGATCTCTCCTTTAATTATCCAGAAAACCTCGATCCGGGGGATGAAATGAAACCAGCGACCCGTTTGGTCAACTTCGACTCTTCCACTCAAGATGGGAAGGTGACCCTGCCGAAAACCATTAATCCTCCGGTCTATCGCGCTTCAACCGTGTTATTTGATAATCTTAAAGGCCTGACCCTGGCAAATGCCGGAGAATACAGTGGTATCAGCTATGGAACCGATCGATTACCAACACAAAGGGCTTTTGAAGAGGCGATCAGAAAACTTGAAGGTGGAATCCTGACACGTGCCTTTCCGTCGGGGATAAGTGCTATCACCAACACCTTGCTGGCATTGCCCCGGAGTGGTGATCACATTCTCGTCTGCGATAATACCTATAGTCCGACGGCTCGATTTTGCACCGATATTCTGACAAGGTATAACATTGAGACAACGTTTATTCCCCCCGCATCCGGTCAAGAGATTGCGACCTATCTCCAGAGCAATACAAAACTGATTTTTCTGGAATCACCCGGCTCCAACACCTTTGAGATACAGGATATCCCGGCGATCACCGCTTTAGCCAAAAAACGGGGAATTGTCACTGTACTCGATAATACCTGGGCGACTCCTCTTTATCTGGATGCATTCGCATTGGGGATCGATATTTCGATTCAATCGGTGACAAAATATATCTGCGGCCATTCTGATATCCTGATGGGAACGGCCACTGCCAATGCGGCGTACGCAAAGGAACTGAAACAGTTTTATCAAACTTTGGAAATATATACTCCGGAGGACGATTGCTACACCGCTCTGCGCGGACTCAGAACTCTGCCACTCCGCTTACGGCAACATGAACAATCAGCTCTTGAAATTGCCCGCTGGCTCGAAACATTGCCTGTCATCGACCAGGTGATCCATCCGGCACTTCCAAGCCATCCGGAACATCATCTCTGGAAAAGAGACTTCACCGGATCTTCAGGCCTTTTTTCCTTTGTTTTCAAGCAAGAATATGAACACGACAAACTGGCAGAGTTTATCAATTCATTGCAGTTGTTCGGCATTGGCTACAGTTGGGGAAGTTTTAAGAGTTTGATCACTGCAGGAAAATACAATCGATCCCGGGAATCAAAATATGCCGGAAGAACCATAATCCGACTCAATATTGGCCTTGAAGAACCTGTCGATCTGATCGACGATATCAAGTCAGGCCTGGAATTATTGACCCAATGACAGGACCTTTATGAGCAGTTCAATCCAGACGATACCGCTTTTCAATCTGGCTCTCGCTTTCATTCCGGTCATTGCAGTTATTGTCATTATCGGCAAATGGCAGTTGGGCTTCAAAAGCTCAATCTATGCTGTTTGTCGGATGCTGCTGCAGTTACTGCTCATCGGCTATTTTCTCACCTACATTTTCAAAACTGAAAGTGGCCTGATTGTTGTCGTGGTCCTCGCTGTTATGCTTTTCTCCGCAAGCTGGATCGCCTTGCGGACGGTATCTATCCTGCGTAAAACTCTCTACCTGAAATCATTCTGCTCCATTTTACTGGGTGGTGGGACAGTCTTGTTGCTGATGAGTCAGGCTGTCCTCAACTTAAATCCATGGTACCTGCCAAGTTATCTTATCCCCCTTGCCGGGATGATTTTTGCAAATTCAATGAACAGCATCAGCCTCGCAGGAGAAAGGCTTCAGGCAGAACTTGCTCGTGGAATTCCCTACGAACAAGGACGCACCATTGCCCTGCAAGCATCACTTATTCCCATCACAAATTCTTTACTGGCTGTCGGTCTGGTTTCTCTTCCCGGGATGATGACCGGACAGATTCTCTCCGGTGTTTCACCACTGATTGCCGCCAGATACCAGATCATGGTAATGTGTATGGTATTTGGTTCAGCCGGGATTTCAGCGGCGCTTTTTCTAACCTTGATCAAGTCTGATCTCGGACAGCTGAAGAATGAAGAACCCGGCTAAAAAGCTTTCATTCATCATGAGCGACAGAAACTGGCAGCATTCCGGCAGAGATGTAATCGGATTTGCCGGAACCGAAATTGGTCCGCTTAACTTAAGAACACACGAAATTACGCAACAACACTTTTTATCGATTACAACAACAGGAGCATATCATGGCAAAAGTTCTCATCTGGCTTGCTTCCGGAGATATGGAAAAGCTACAACCCGGGATTCTTTACGGGACCAATGCAAGAAAACACAGCTGGGTCGATGATGTTCAATTCGTCGTATTTGGTGAAAGTGAACGACTCATGCTGGAGCATCCCGAAACATTTGCATTGCTGCAGAACAACAATACCGCCTATTGCAAATTTGTCGCCGACGATATGGGCATCACCCCCCTGCTCGAGCAGAAAGGGGCCAATATCATCTTCGTTGGAGACTATATTTCCAATTTCATCAAAGAGGGCTATCAGGTCATTTCATTCTAAAACCCTGCACCTCTCCTCAAAAAAATCAAATCGTATCTACGTAAATATTGTGATAGTAATTTCAAAACATCTTCAATAAAATGGTGAAAATCATTATCCAAGGAGGATCAGATGCCAGATTCATTAAATATCAAAGACAGTATGAACCCAAACCCGATCACAGTTTCACCTGATGCCAGCCTTTCTGAAATTGCCAAGGTGACTCTTGCACACAAAATTTCCGGGGTTCTTGTTGTCGACAAATCAAAAAAACTTTTAGGGATGGTATCCGAACTAGATATCCTCAGAGAGCTGACAAAAGGTATCTATCATGAAGGGCGCAACGCCTCATCACTAAAAGCGCAAGATATCATGACCAAAGAAGTGACGGTGGTATCACCGGATGCACAACTTTTTGATGTTATGACTTCGATGTTAAACCAGGGACAGCGCAGAAGGCCGGTCATTGAGAATGGAAAGCTGATTGGCCAGGTCACTTGCCGGCAGCTTTTAAAAATTATTACTTCCTTCTCCCGATTTCAATCGACAAAGAAGCGATAAACTCTGCCAGCAATGCAAAATATTCCCGTGCGTTGACATACATAATGTCATTGTGATTTCCGTACGGGAATATTTTAATTTGCTTCTCCCCTCCAGCCCAATCATAAAGTCGCTGCCCGTGACTGACATCAACCAGACCATCATTCTGGGTATGCAGGACTAAAACTGGACCGGAAAATGATGTTATTTTGCGCTGGTGATTCAAATTGCGATCGATAGCCATTTCAAATTCTGCAACACTGACCCCGATCTCCGCTGCACTGACCCGCAACAATAACCGCTCCATCACATCGGCAACACCGCTTTCCAGAACCAGTCCAGCCGCTTGGGGGAACTTTGCAGCAGCCTCAAGAGCAAAGATCGAACCGACACTTCTGCCGAAAAATATGAGTTCACTGGCCGGTTTTTGCAATGCTTCGATGGTTGGAACAACATCCGCAACCATTTTTCCCAGCTGCGGTTGCCCGGTCGACTGTCCGTAACCACGCAGTTCCGCCAGAAAAACATTACATCCCATCTTCTGGATCAGGCTCACAAAATCCCCCTGCCAGTCATCAACAATTTCTCCATTGCCATGAAAATGGATCAGGGTTTTCGCTGCTGGATCAATTTCGTGGTAACTGCATGCCAGTCGCGCATCGCCACAGTCGACCCAGAATGGATCTTTGAAATATCCAGCACGGGGGAAAAAGTAGCGTTCACTGATCAGTGGGTGGTCAAGAATAGAGGACATAGTTCAAACTCCCATGCAAAGGACTTGGTTCGAGTCGTATTCGAGTTTACCAAAATGACAGATTTTTTTCGACAACAGCCAATCCCCCTCACCCCACTTTTCAACAAAAAAGGGGGGGGGACTGCCTGTCACGGCAGTATCGTGCATAACCATAAAGGAGAAAAGGGAATAATTGCTTCAGAAAAGACATTCAGCTTGAATCAATCCCAAAAGCGAGAGACTGAGCGTCAGGTCAACAAATTTGAGCCAGTAAACCCATTGACATTCAATTAACTGAATATTACGATGTCGTGCATATGCACGTTATCGCCATTTTCATTGGATCCACTTATCAACGCAAGAGGATATCATGTCAGACGTAAAGATTTTTAAAAACAGCACAGAAAAACCATTCGACACCTTTCTCGAAGACCTGACCAGAGAAATTGAAGCTGAAGGATTCATCATCTACCATCGCGACAAATCGGATCTGGTAGCGTTTTATAGGGGTGAGGGATTTGACCTTCCAGATAATTTCAAGCATGTCATGCTGCAAATCTGTAAACCGGCAGCATCAAGTAAATCGATGTATACCAATCCGGAACGAAGTGTTTTTGTCCAGAAATTTATCTTTATTTACACCAAAGGGGGGCGTACCGAAATTCGTTTTCTCGGCTTTACCGACCAACTGATTGGTGACCTGTTAGGCCATAATGAATTTGAAAACGGACCTTCAGATAATGATTTCGCCACAAGGATGAAGGGGACCTACGCCACTATGGAAAAAATTGTTCAAGCAGCGGTTTAAACTCATCGCCTATGGCGGTGCTCCCCGAACTCTAACAGACTCGCGATGACTTCCCGATTTAAAATCCCGCTATTCCTACCCTTAATCGGGAAGTCATCGTGAAGAAAAAAACCTGAACCTTGCGATTACAATCCGATGACTTCTCAAGCACCTGAGATAGCTCCCATGCGGGAACAGTTCCGGATTTGCTTAAGTGTTACAAGGTCCCCGGAGTTGTGAATGCTGTCGCCTTGCTTGAAAACCTGTCCTTTTTGCCTCCTCTGCTTTACAATTCTTAACAAAAATCTATCCCTTTCTACGTATAAAATTGTCAGGTAATGATAAACTTTCAGGCAAACCAGATAAAATGCTCTGTGTATATTCTTTATAAGAGGACTTTCAAGAATGGAGCGAAACGCCTATGAATAGGGGATGGAATGACCAGGTCAAGAAATTAAAAAATTTGACGAAAAAATCATCCAGATTGCAGAAAAATCGGGGATCACTGCAGAAAATATCAGTAAAATATTCACGATTATTGAGCGACAAGGCTCCAACCATCTCACCGCTTATGATCTATCCAAGGCCCTTGGAACCACAACCCGAAGTGGCAACCGGCTGATCGCTAAGCTCTTCAATACCGGTTTTGCCAAGGAATCAGGACTAGCAGGCTGTTGAAAAACAGCCTGTGGAGCCCATGGACGGGCGACCAAAATCGAGGGCTGGTTTCTAAGTCCTTG
>LLYT01000092.1 GCA_002049545.1 Deltaproteobacteria bacterium tcs-42
GGCTTCTAGCCGTTGTTTTTTCTTTATCTTTGCAAACTATGCACGCGCCAAAGTGCAGTTTTTGCACTTTCTGCCTGAAAGGTTCTACTTTTCCCCACGCAGGGGGTCACGGCTGACCTGGTTTTCAATTCTTTTATGGGTGTCTTTTTCCTCTTTTTCCTCCTTCTACTTTTCCTCCTTCTAGCAAAAAATTAGCTAACTTGCGAAAATTCTAACTTTTTTCTATTGCTCCGGTTGGCTGCAATTTCCTAACCGGACACTACTGAGCTCTAACCAAAAAAAAATGGGCGTCTAAATCGGCGCCCATTCAATATTGTTATTTCTATTTAATGTTTATTCAGCCTGCCAAGATGACATTCCACTCTTCGTCCGCCCCGGGGTAGCTTCTTCAAAAGTCTGAATCGCTCCCGTACTCGACTGGATAAAAGCCTTGGCACCAGCTTCACGTCCTGTATGCAGGCCAGGGCTGGTGGCCAACCCCTGCCCAATCAACTGTTTCTTTAAAACCTTCTTCTTCCCCGACGACGTTCCGTCTGAGGTGTCCGTTGCGTCAATGCCGATAACCGGGCCCTTATAAGCTGTTCCGGTTTCGTAATCCAAGGCATATACCCAGCTCTCTCCTCCAACCTCACAGGGAACATCACTAGGAATATACGTTGTGAACGTTAATATCTTTCCAAGAAGGGTCGCCTGGCCAATATTTCTCTCCTTTGCCGTTGTGAAATCCATAAACCAGCCTTCTAAAGCATCCACACTCGACTGTAAAAGAGAGTAGTTTGTCGTCGCTGACAGATTTTTAACAACAGAACCTGTTTCGTACACCTTGATATTTGTACTATCGAACAAATCGTTAGCCCTATTGAGGGTCACCAACGTTCCACTGCTGTCACGTGTCTCTTTCAATCCATAAAAACTATGCTTATCTGAATTATAAGCATCCTGCTTCGTCAGATATCGGCCCGTTCCGAAAAAGACCCAGCGATTCCCTGCCTTATCCAATCCCGCAGAAGCGGCAGCCGTAATCAGCTGACCTGTTGTGATCGCCGGGCTTGATCCTGAGACAGATCCAGCAGACAAATCCAGAAAGACATTGTCAAAATCCCAGTTCGTCGTTGAAATGGAAGGATTGTCTTGCATATCAATGCGGCGAAGCTTCCCTCCCCAGCCAGCTGTTTCATTGCCGCTGACGGTGCCGAAGTAAACCGTATCGGTCATAAAATCAATATCCCAATCGACCCCAATTGCATCTGATATAAAACCATCCGCATCAGATGAAAAGGTTACGATTGGTGCGGCAGGGGAAGAACAATTGCCGGAGGAATCCTCAAAGCAGACTGATCCAGAGGGAACAGAGGCAAGACTGTTGAGATTTAACAGAAAGACCTTTCCTTTTTGAGCACTCGCTGCTTCAGCTAAAGCCGTTGCATCCGGTTCGCCGGCAGCATTCGCCGGACCGGAGCCAAACAGCAGGTACCAGTCGTTCGTGCTGCCACCCAAATGCACATCTCTCATGGCAACAACCATGGGGTAATTTGTCGTAAACCCGAGACCGGGCACTGTGATCTCGCCCAGCAGTTTGGGAGCCACTTCCGGATCGGTAATATCAAAAATAGAATAGGCAGACGTCATGACATTTCCCGTGTCATCGTCTATGCCATTCTTATTCAGATCTGCCTTTATTTTACCACCCCCGAATCTCATTCCGGCAACGAGAACAGTCCCCCACCCGCCCGGATGCGTTGCATCATTCGGGAAAATATTGGCGTCGAAGATTTTAGGCTTGAGATCATTGTAATAAACATGACCATAGTCCAGATCCGTCAACCAATAGAGATGAGGCAGAAGGTTGTGGGGGACATAGGCCCACATCTCGGCACCCAGATCGAATTTAACTTTAGGGTTCGCAGTATCATCGATATAGCTGCTCGTTGAGCTATCCCAAACCTGTGGATGCGTCAAATAGGCTTTTTGTATGGGATCATAAAAGCCGGCATTGAAAGCATGAAGCATACCGTCATTGGCGCCGAAGTAAACGACATTACGCCGGTTTTTATATTCGGAATAAAAGTCGGAATAACTCCTGTCATAATAGAGAAGGTCAAAGTTTTCAGCGGGTCGTCCTACGACTGTCGGTGTCGAATTAATAATGTCGCCCAGTCTCCAGGTTTTACCCGTTCCACCTTCGACATAATAACGGCTACGCATGGGTGGAATCACAGAACTGCCAAAAGATAATGCCCCCTGATCTTCACCACGAACCCAGTTAATGACACGATCCGCCTGATGATCCAGATAAGTCGAAAAATCAGAGGCTGCGATCCCCGGGGGCGGTGATGCCGCTGTATACGCAAATGGCTCGTACGCGTGTAAATACGGTGCGATATCGCTGCGATTTCCCGTAGTACCGGCGGTAAAAGACAGAACCTCACTACCGGAAGCATCCAAACTCCCATCAGCAACCATATCGCCATCGCTATCTATAAATGTAAAGATATGCCTTTTCGATGAGGTTGTGTCCGTATAACTTCGCTGGGCTACGGTAAAGGCACTGTCGTCATTCAACCAATCTGTTGACGACCACAGATAATTAATTGAGTCTAACCCTCCGGTATAGGTCGGACCGGCAGAAATTTCATCTGCACCAAATTGACCGTCAGCACCAACATCTGCATACTTTTCAACAGTCGTACCATTGAACCTGATAAACAGATCGCTTGCGAGATCTAAAAATCCCGGATTTGTCGTATCTTCTCGCATATTTCCATGAGCATCAATAAATAGCCCATGAACCTGGCCAGCCCAGTCCAGGATATAATCATCCGCACCGTCCTGAAAGAGTCGCTGCGGATAAAAAACCGACTGGTAAATAGCCCCTTCACCACTCCTAGTATTCGACACAACAGAAGCAGAGGTTCCCGAACTCATCTGTTTGTTCACTTCATAAAAAGCCTTACTCAAGGCATTGATCATTTTCTTGGGATTTGTCGCTAAAACGTAATTATCCGGTACTCCGTCGCCATCCCGATCCCATTCACTGGGGTCATTGGGTTCGTAGATATTGGTATCACCGTTCGTATCATTGAAATCGACTTCATTGAAACCGCCATACTTACCCGCCAGCCAAAGCATATTCATCTGGCCGGTCAGAGGGCTACTGCTGTATTCCTGCGTATCGATCATGAACGTGTTAATCGTTTGACGCCCGGGAAAATCTGTCCTCAAGTCAAACGTATTGGCATAATAGGCCAGTCCGGCAATGTAATAAGAATTTTCTTTGGGTGGCCAGGGAGCGGTGCCGACCACCTCTCCGAGTCCGGGAATAAGTTTGGATGTATTATTCATGTCGGCGACGTTATCCGTCGCACCGACATTTTGGTGAGTTCCTGTGATCCCCTGCAGATCACCAACAATATTTGTCAGTAAGGTCACATCAATATCAGGATCTGGGTTGCCTGGTTCTCCCCAATCATCAGAATTTGAACGTAAGGTGTAGCCGTTGAAAACTGGACCGGTAAAATGAGTCCCGGGGAGCTTCTTATCCAGCCACGGGTTCGCATCATTGATGCCGATGATAAAATTCTTTTGGCATTCATACTGAATCGGATCTTGCCAGTTGGTGATGATCGGAAAACCATCCTTGAACGCACTGGGCATGGCCTGAATGCCGGCCGTATAAAGATCGCCGTCTATATATTCCGGGGTGGGACCCCGGTTTTTAAAAAAGTTTATACACTCGTAGAAAAGCTCCCCCGCCGGGTCATAACTCTTGTAACCGTTTGCACCAAATTTATTGAGGTAATTGATGACACCGCTCTGTCCTTCGCTGGCCCCTTCAGGGTTCGTAATAAAAATGCCATTCGTCCCATATTCGGCTGCTGAGTTGACTGTGCCGCCAGGCAGATACGGGCCGACATATTTCATATTGGACCGAAGCACTCCACCGCCCCTGGCCATGTCATTGTCGTTGGCATAACCCATCAGGGCAAAACGCATATGATCAGCATTGTTTTGAATCAACCCTTCCGGCTTGTAATAAGTGCCGTAATCCACACAATTGGCTTCCAACCCCTGACTGGGGTCGCAGACCTTCGCTCTGACATACAGATTCTGAGCAAGGTCATGCGCACCACGAGTTGTCCCGATATCGACTTGATAACCGTGGTTATAGATGTAGAGCTTGGAGTCTGTATAAGGGGTTACTGTACTGGGAGCGACGTTATGGGTACTTGTGAGCATTTTAACGGGATACCATGAATGTCCGATTCCTAAACCCATATTAGCGCGTTGGATGACAGTTACACTCGTTGAATCAACAACCCTGTTTCCCCCCGTCAATGCCCAGCGGAACTCATCTATCGCAGTCATCGTTGCCCAGTTAAGAAAATTACCACTCCATTGTCCGGAACATTCATAACTGGCATTTGTCGAACCGACAGGGTTAAAACGATTACTGGAATAGCTGTAGCATTTGGATGAATCAAAAATGCCCAGATACTCTTGAGTTGGGCTGTAGCAAATGCCGATATCATCACTACTGTCCCACACCCTCCCACTACAACCTGTGCTGGCATCCGGCTGATCGTTGTAGGCCGCTCCCTGCATGGGCGTTTCGATCGACAAGTCTAAGAGCACATTCGCATCTGCCCCTTTCTCTAAAAAAGGAGGGACAGAGACATAATCAGCAGATGTAGCAGCAACAGACAAACCTGCCATAAACAAGGTAAAAACAGCGATTACCAGAAAACAAAAATGGGACATTTTCATGACTACAACCCCTTGCGAAGCTTAAATCTATTGTAAAAGTTCTATTACTTCTATTTTGTGGACATATTCGCCATCCAAAGTGACCAATGCCTTATCGACATAGCCGACACCACGTATTGTGTTGAAATCAATTTGATGTTTGTTGACATCCCCAAACCAGCATTGAGTTTCAATTAAATCAGGATTTACCAGCGTCATTCGTTCTGAAACGATTGAATATTTGTTTCCGTTCAAAAAAATACTTTCCCCATCAATCACTGTTATTTCACCCTCAATAACGGTCAGATTTTCAGCTGCAAACACAGGAAAAGCGAGCAACATTAAGAAAATGGCTACTGCGAAAAATCTCATATCCACCTCGATTTAATTAACAGTTGATGTTCTCAATACAAAAAACGTAATCAGAAACCACCCCTTACAACAGATGCAACCACTGCGACCAGACCCGCGCCTGGCTGTTATTCAGCCCATCATGCTGCGAGCGAATGTCGTATATCAACCAGGCGCCACCGCTTGCAGCCCCCTTCCCCTTACCTTCGTAGCCGGCAATCATTTGCACCGCACCACCGGATGACAGTACAGTATTCACATCGAACAAAAGGCCTGTGGTTCCCGTACCAAAGTTGACCGTCGCATCACGGTTAGCGGCATCAGGATAAATACTGTTGGCTACAGAATCGATTTGAGACAGGAAAAAATCCTTATCCGTTACATTGACCTTGTCAATCGTGATCGTTGTACCGGTGACATCGAGCCAGCCCCGCTCTTCAATAGCCACTTCAACCAGTTCCTTGCTGACTTCATTGCCACCCTCGGCAAAGTAAAAAGCCATTTTGTGCGCTTTTTCATTGCCGGCGATTGAAAGCTCAAGATCCGTATTGTTCAGCGCGCTGATCCCAATAATGGTCAGCAACACCAGCATCATGATTGCCATAATCAATGCGCTGCCTGACTCATTTCTTAATCGATTCACAATCATCATAAAAACATCTCTCTTGTTAAATGGCTTTAAATTATGTCGGTCTTTGCCATGACAATCTGTGCCTGCTTCGTCTGACCATCGCGGGTGTACTGAACATTCAACGTAATCGTCTTTGTGTTTTCCAGGGCATCGTCGTCAACAACAGTCCAGCTGTAGTTGTAATAACCGAGATTCTGCGTATGCGTTCCCGCAGCCAAGTCAGGATGTGTGTAGGGCAGCGTATAAAGCTCCTCAGCCTTGTCCTGTCCCAGGGTGACTGCTTCCGTAACGTTTCGAGCGGAGAAGTTCCCTTTGACTGACGAGAGCTGCATTGACGCAACCGCTAAAATGCCGAAAGCAAAGATCGTCAGGGCAACAACAACCTCAATCAACGAAATACCCTTATTGTTCCGTATATATTTCATCATCAAAGCCCCATATTTCGGCACACGACCGTCGTCGTTAACAAGCGCCTGCGATAAGCATCGTTTGGTGTCAAAACTTGATTTCCAACAACATAAGATTGGGTAGACGTATAACTTCTCTCCCTCCTTGGTGGCGTAGCAAGAACCCAGATTTTGACTGCACGAATGTCATCTAAATCGACTGGTATCGCATTCCCCCCGGCATCAAGAGCTTGAACACTGTTGATTACATTATCTGAATCCGTATCATCCGCCGGCGTTATAAGACCATCTCCTGTTGCATCAAGCTCAAACCAAGTGCCACTCCCGGCCGGGTCCTGAATAGCCCAATAGATGCGATCATCTGTCAAATCAGCCGGGGTTCCATTGTTGTCAAAATCCAGAGCACCGTCACCATCACTATCAAAAGCATAGGCAAACCCGATGGCATGGATATATTCGGCAACGGGATCATTACCAGCACCGGTGTTTCGACCCAGACGACTGATCGGGTTGCCATAAATGTCGTTAACCGCAGCATTATAAAGACTGTAGGTCAGGTTCTCATTGGGGTCTGCGGTTACACCCAAACCACCAAGGCTCAGATCGCCATCCGGATTACGTGGCTCAATCGTACCTGCATCATCACTGAGATCCATCGTCACCTGAAGAATATTTGTACCCGCCTGAACAAAACCCAGATTTGGAATTGCTGCCCCGGTCGGGTTGTATCCCGCGTTTCTCAAATCGAAAGCAATCGATTCAACCGCAGCCCTAACATTTTGTTGAGCTTCCGCCACAAGGTTTTGAGATTCATAGGTTGCTGAACTGTTGACATACAAGCTCATTATTCCGGTGCCAACAACTCCGAAAATCACCAAGGCAACAAGCATTTCAACAAGTGTAAATCCCCCTTGCTTATTTACTCTATTATTCATCATCTCAACCTCTACTGCAGATGCACATAACCGGAAATAGACGTCGTCAAAACAATACTTTTCGATGTCGCCGTATTGTTAATTGTGACAGATCCGCTCCCACCAGAAGGGCGCCCTTTGACGGTAAACCCTGTTGTACCTCCAGCAAAGGTTATCGCAGGAAGCTCAATCCCTCTGGGCATAATAACTTCAGATAATAAAGATTCTCCTGCATCGAAAACTTTATCGTTATCCAAATCAACAAAAACCTGATATTGATCTGTCCCAGATGTATCGAAGACAATTGCTACAGGCTGATTTCGTTTAATCGCTTCCATCTTTGCTCGCTGAAATTGTCCATACATTTCCTGTGCTACAGAACGTAAATCAGCATTTCTAGTCGTTGAGTTTAACGCAGGAATCGCTATTGCGGCCAAAATACCGAAAACCGCGACAGCGATGATGACTTCAAG
>LLYT01000093.1 GCA_002049545.1 Deltaproteobacteria bacterium tcs-42
GGAAGCAAAGCTCGAATACGTGGTGGCTACTATCGATGTCAAAGAACAAAGGTTGAAACTCTATCTGGACAAAGTTCAGATTGAAGAATTTGATTACAAAATTCGCTAAAATATTCGGTTGAGTTCACGATGTCCTGGCACTAAAAAGTGTCTACGATGTCGTGGCACTCAACAGGTAATCAAATAGATATTGCCATTGCAGATCATTTCACCATAAATGATGTTGTTCAGTTAATTACCCGGCAGACAGGTTTGCGCCCACGAATTCACTGTACCGAGAAGAACAAGCTCATCAACCGGATCAATGCCAGTTATTATTTTTTGGAAAACCCGGTTGAGTCTTTGTTGGAAAAAGAAATTAACCTGCTGAAACAGGACACCGAACACGCCAGGGGCTATGAAAAATTTATCAGTCTGCTCCTGCAGTACGCCATCAAAATGCGAGCTACAGATATTCATATCAGACCTATGGCTTCTTCAGTGAGTATTGCTTTTCGTATTGATGGTGTTATGGCTGCGGTGCTTGCACTTCCGAGCAACCTGCTGCGTCTCATTTCCGCGCTGAAATTGAAATCTGAAATTGATATTGCCGAGCAGCGATTACCCCAGGATGGCCGGTTTGCCGAGTCGATTCTTAACAATAACTACGATTTTCGTGTGTCGACCATTATCACTGAGCATGGCGAAAACATGGTGATGAGAATTCTTCCTGTCTCAAGTGCCATTATGGGTTTGCCACAACTGGGATTTTATCCGGCTGATGTGGATATGGTTAAAGAGATTTTTTCCGAACCTTCCGGTATTGTTCTACTGACCGGGCCGACGGGATCGGGTAAGTCTACAACCCTGTTTGCTGGAATCCGTTGTCTGGATCTGATGAAAAAGCATGTGGTTACGGTTGAAAATCCGGTGGAATACCGTATTCCCTTGTTACGGCAGACTCAGGTGAATGAAAAGGCTGGTTACACATTTTCCAATGCTATTCGCTATTTCCTTCGTCATGATCCAGACGTTATTCTGGTTGGGGAAATCAGAGATCAGATCACGGCAGAGACAGCCGTTTCTGCTTCAACAACTGGCCATTTAGTCCTTTCTACTTTACATACAAATAGTGCCCTTGGTGCTATTTCCAGGTTAAAGGATATGGGGGTGAATTCATTTTTGATTGCCGATTCTTTATTGGGAGTTGTCAGCCAGCGGCTCATTAGAAAGATATGTCCCCATTGTAAAGAGGAATACGAGGCGACGCTGGAGGAAAAGAAATATCTGGATGATCCGGGTATCAACACCCTTTATCGTGGAGCCTCTTGTGACTTCTGCGCCGGAACCGGATACCATGGTCGAACTCTCATCTATGAAATCCTCAGGGTGGATCAGAAGTTGGCTGCCTTGATTGATGATAATGCAACGCTGGATACGATCACTGAGTATGCTATCGGGCACGGTTTTACTAATATCTTTGATGTATGCCGGGAAAAGGTCAGAGAGGGAGTGACGACTGTAGAAGAAGCTGAACGGGTGCTTGGTAAAATGAGAATCTGAGGGATTGTGACTTATTTCAAATTTAAAATACTCGGCAAGACGGGGCGGGTCACTTCAGGGGTGATCCAACTTCCCTATAATAATGTCATTTCTGCCATGAGCCACCTTGAGCGCAATGGTGATACGGTCGTCAGCGTTAAAAGGATAAACCGATTTTTTGCTGCTATTCTGACGTTTTATGCTTATGGGTTTCAGGGGAATTCCATAAAACGAATTGAACTGGCAGAGTTTTTCAATAATGTTTCAGTCATGCTTAAAGCCGGAATCACCCTGATTACTGCTTTGCGTGATGCCGGGGCAGGTATCGATAATGGGCGATTTGGTGCCATTCTTGATGCACTCATCATTGATATTGAAGCCGGTTCTGCCCTCTCTGAAGCTTTGCGTAAATATCCAAAATCATTTTCGGGAACGATAGTCCATCTTATCAGCATCGGTGAAGAAACAGGTAACCTGGACAATATGATGCTGAACTGTTCTCACCATTTAAAAAAAATTGATGAAATTATGCGCAGCACCAAACAGGCAATGCTTTACCCTTCCATTGTTATAACCCTGATATCTGGCGGCATGGTTTTCTGGTTTTATTATGTCGTACCAAAAATTCTCACCCTTTTTGTTGAAATGGATGTGGAACTTCCACCATTAACCAGGGCAATCCTCTGGTTGTCAGATTTTGTACAGGCATATATTCTCCCCATCCTGATTATTTTTTTCCTGGGGATTGCTCTGATCTATATTGGTGTCCGCAGCAGTTTGCGTATCAAAAAAATCTTTCAACGTGTCTTGTTGTCACTGCCGGTGTTCAAAACAATCATTGTAGCTTCAAATCTGGCGTTTATTACTGAGTATTTCAGCTTGTTACTCAATGCTGGCATTGATGTTGTCCGTTCTCTCAAGATATTGAACACTACCGTTTCCAATGAGATATACAGGGAAAAAATGGAGTTGATTAGTGAAAGAATCGCTCAGGGGGATACGGTTGCCGATGCTTTTACCATCAAAGGTCTGTTCCCCCAATTTGTTTTACGTATGATCAGAATCGGGGAACAGAGTGGTTCATTGCCGGATCAACTTGAATATATTGCTGATGATTATCGTACCAGACTCAATGTGACAGTTGACACTATCGGTAAAATGATAGAACCGATTGTCCTTGTTGTTGCGGGCGGAATGTTTGCTGTTATTCTGGCTGGCCTCTTTTTGCCTATCTATGATCTCGTCAGTCAGGTTGGTTCGCAGTGAAATGTGTCGTAAAAAAAGGGATGAAAGCCGATTTGATTTATCGAATTTTCTTGACAGTTGCAGATGAGTCGGATAAGTTCCCCTTTTTGTGAGCCCCACAAACCTATAAGCTAAGAGTTCAGAGAGGAATGCGATGAGTACTTTGGTCGCTAAAGAGCAGAATATTGAAAGAAGTTGGTTTGTCGTCGATCTTGAAGATGTTGTTCTGGGTCGTGCTGCAACCGAAATAGCCCGTGTTTTACGGGGTAAGCATAAGCCAATTTATACACCGGGTGTTGATACTGGTGACTTTGTTGTTGTTCTCAATGCTGATAAAATCAAGTTGACCGGAAACAAGCTGGCCGATAAGAAGTATTATCACCACAGCGGTTGGCAGGGTGGCATTAAAGAAATCAGCGCCGAAAAATTGTTGGATAAAAAGCCTGAAATGCTGGTTCAAGCTGCAGTAAAGGGCATGCTTCCAAAGAACAAATTAGGCCGTAAAATGTTTAGTAAACTCAAGGTTTATGCCGGTGGTGAGCATCCTCATTCCGCCCAGCAACCTAAAGAATTGAAGTTATAACAGCGGGAGATAGTTATATGGCTGAGCAGAAATATTATGCAACTGGTAAAAGGAAAACCTCAGTTGCCCGTGTCTGGATGACGCCTGGCACTGGAGAAATTGTGGTTAATAAACGTCCTCTCGATGTCTTCTTTGGTCGTGAAACTTCCAAGATGGTCGTACATCAACCGCTGGAACTGACCGATAATCTGGGGAAATATGATATTTCAATCAATGTATGTGGTGGTGGTATCTCCGGTCAGGCTGGTGCTATCAAACATGGAATTACCAAAGCATTGCTTGAAATTAACCCTGAATTGCGTGGAGTGCTGAAACAAGCAGGCTTTGTTACGCGCGACAGCCGAATTAAAGAACGTAAGAAATACGGACGTGCAGGTGCCCGTAAGAGTTTCCAGTTCTCCAAGCGTTAATACCACATCATTGGCAGATTCGCTGGATACAAATAGAAAAAAGGGAAGCCCGCTGCGGTTTCCTTTTTTTTTATAAACTGATCAAAGTTCAAGTCGTCAATGAACCTCCCCGCAGCAAGCTACGGGGGATTAAATTCAGTCTGGTGGGCAACTGCCAACCAGACTTTACCGACCAATCGTATTTGGTGGGCACTGCCCACCCTACCTCTACAACTGCGGAGAATTTGACCCGCTCTAGATTTAATACGGAGATCCTTATGTTGAAAGTCGCTGTTGTTGGAGCCAGTGGTTATACGGGCGTTGAGTTGTTGCGTATTCTGGTTGGACATCCAGAGGTGGAAATTTGCTGCGTGACCTCACGGCAGCATGAAGGATTGCCGATAAATGAAGTGTTCCCCTCCCTAACTGGTTTCTGTGAGCTGGTTTGCGAATCTCTCGATGTTGACGTTATTGCCAAGCGCGTTGATCTGGTTTTTACTGCGTTGCCGCACAAGTCGGCTATGGAAGTTGTTCCCGGCTTTTTGGCTGCTGGATGTAAAGTCATCGATCTGTCAGCCGACTATCGACTCAAAGACCGGGCTGTATATGAACAGTGGTATCAAACCCATAGTAGCCCCGGTCTTTTTGCTGAGGCCGTTTATGGCCTGCCGGAACTCAATGCTGATCAACTTCACACCACCCGCCTGATTGCCAATCCCGGCTGCTATCCAACCAGTATTATCCTCGCTTTGGCACCATTGATCGAGAAACAATTAATCGATCCGAAAAGTTTGATTGCCGACAGTAAGTCTGGAGTCAGTGGCGCCGGACGGGGAGTTAAACTGGGGAGTCTCTACTGCGAAGCAAATGAGGGGTTTAAGGCTTACGGCATTGCCAGCCATCGACATACACCCGAAATCGAACAGGAACTGGCCGGTTTGTTCAATAGTCATATCCGCCTGAGTTTTACGCCTCACTTGTTGCCAGTTAACCGGGGGATTCTTTCTACCTGCTATGCTGATCTTCTCGAGGAAAAATCGACCGAAGCGTTGCTTGAGTTGTATCTGGAACGCTATGAAAAAGAGAGTTTTATCCGGATTATGCCGGCGGGGCAACTTCCAGATATTGCTTATGTCCGTGGTACAAATTTTTGTGATATCGGTCTCGTCAGTGATCAACAGACTGGCCGGGTTATTGTGGTTTCTGCCATTGATAATCTGGTCAAGGGGGCTGCTGGACAGGCTGTGCAGAATATGAACATTATGTGTGATTTCCATGAAGCACTTGGCCTCGGTATTGTGCCAATATTTCCCTAGTGTCGTGTCACCCATGAAGTGTCGGTACTTGCTGGTTCTTTTACGCGTCAACTGCGTTACGTTTTCCGCTGTATAACTACGGCTATGCAGCGAAAACCGTGCCTTGTTGACACGCAGAATCCCGGCGCAATTTTCCGCCATCTCATGCATGACACGACACTAGTTGCTACAGTCTGCTTGCTTTTTGACGTTTAAGTTATTATTGTGAATAATTAATATTATCGTTCGATTCCAGGGGGCTGTATGCTGGAGAGTGGTCAGACGGTATTTGGCTGTCAGATTGTCAAACCGTTATCGGAAAATGATCTTTATCAGAGTTACCTTGTTGATTGTTCAGATTCTACAAGGGCAAAACTTTTTCTGCTGCTTCCCAGCCCGCTGTTGGATCAGAAGCAGCTGCAACAATTTTTTGATCACGCTGACTGGTTGTCAAGTCAGAGCTTTCCCTGTGTCGGATCTCCACTTAAATCCGGGGATATCGATGGACAACATGCATGTCTCTATCCTTCTCCCCCGGGCACCCCTTTATCGCAGACCCTTGATGAGAGTCTTCCGCTGCGGCAAGCGATTGAACTGGTTAAAACGATTGTTGAATGTTTGCATGTTCCGCATAGTGCCGGGTTGTCGCATGGGAATCTTTCACCCGAAACAATCTATTTAGATGGTGATGGTGCCTATCTGGCCGATTTTGCTTTGAGTCAGTTGATCAGGATCGATTACCACTCGGGTGTTGATCCCCTCTATACCAGCCCAGAACAGGTCCGTGGTGAAACCCCGGGCATTGCTGCCGATATTTACAGTTTAGGCTGTGTTTTCTACCAACTACTGACACGACAACCACCTTTTCGTGGCGAAGATGCGTTTGCTATAGCCAAGCAACATTTGCAAGGAGATTTCCCCCTGCTGCCAAAGGAGCTGGAGATCCTTCAGCCGTTGTTGGATTCGATGGTTAAAGCGGCGGCAGAAGAGCGCAGTAACGCCGCAGAATTAATTGAGCAACTGATACAAATAAGTGATCGTCAGGACATTGATCAGATTCATCTGTTGGAGGCAGAGATGAATCAGGAAGAAGACAACTCTGCTTCTGCGGAGGACGTTTCTCTGCTGGATGAAGCCGTTGATAGCTCTGAAATTGCCGCGCGCATCGAAGAGCGTCTCAGGGGATACGGTAGCGATTTTCCGGAATCAGACCCCGTGTCAACCCCGACGGAAGAAGTGGAGGATGTGACTGATGGTTTGAATCAAATTGCTCAAGGCGAAAAAACACACTTTGGTCGATTTATACTCATTTTAATCCTCGGTATCATTGTTGGATCTGGCCTCTACTTTTTAGTGACCCAATTCTCTCTCCCTGCGGGACCCGTGGTTACTGATCAGGAGGTTGATACCGAGAGCATTTTGACTGCCGATCTGGATCGTGGGTTGCAGTTGTGGCAAGAAGCCGATTTTAACGGCGCTGAAGATACATTTAAGTTGATCATAGCCAACCATCCCGAAGATCCGCGGGCCTATAATAACCTTTCTGCATTTTATGCCGCGCAAGGAAATTACGAACAGGCACGTGATTTTCTCGAACAGGCACTGGCAACTGACGAGGATTATGCCACTGTTTACCGTAACCTGGGGTTGGTTTATGCAGAGATGGCAAGAGGCTCCTATGGCCGTGCCTTACAGCTGGATAAGGCTCAGTCGCTGGTAGCTTTGCCGGTTTTTTCCAGTCATGGTGTGGTCAACCTGGAATCGATGACCGATAATAAACTGGCAGCGCAGGAACAGGTGACTGCTTCCACGCAATTATCTGTGGCTGGTGAGCAGATTGTTGCCGCTCAAACTGTATCGACTGACGCGGAATCGATGACCGATAATAAAGTGGTAGAGCAGGAACAAGTGTCTGCCCCCACTCAATCATCTGCGGCTGAAGAGACGATTATTACCGCTGAAGTTGTATCGACTGACGATTTAACCGATTCCGGGTCAAGTGTGGACGATCAGCAGGATCAATTAACGGCTGTGAATACGGCGGTGGATGTGCAAGCTGAGACAAAGCCGCATCCCGAACAAACCGTTGTTGTCGCGACAGCGGAGCAGGTGGAGCAAGTTGAGCAAGTTGAGCAAGTTGAGCAAGTTGAGCAAGTTGAGCAAGTTGAGCAGGAAGACCCTGTCAAGACTGTCGAAGAGGTTTTGCCGGCTGAAACCGCGGAACAATTCCTCCAGCGCTGG
>LLYT01000094.1 GCA_002049545.1 Deltaproteobacteria bacterium tcs-42
CTTCTCCCGCCCGCCTCACGACGTAGCGAGTTACTTACCTCCGGCAACCCCGTTCGATGGGTGCGACGGGGAGGTGCTACCCGGAGTGATAATCCTGATGTTGGCCTCCTATGTCTCTCACGGTTACACAGGGACGGACTGTCACCGTCACTGAGGGAAACGGGCTGCGAGTCGCCCGTTACCATACTTAATGAGTCCCCATATTGAATATGTTTAATTATACGAGGTTTATTGCTAAAGTCAATGGTCGCTCTCTCACAGGAGTTCACAAATAAAGCCCCCAGTTTGACTGGGGTATACTTACTCAATAGCGGTTAAAACCCACAACCAACATCGGCATACTCATCTTCGTAATCAATCGCCCCCTTTGGGCAAGCGGGAATACAAATTCCATCCGAATCACACCTCGACTCGTCAAGAACCGCTTTACCGTCAACCAGGCTGATTGCTTTCTCCGGGCACACTTCAATACACTTCGCCGTTCCACAACACAAATTATGATCAATAATGATATTTAACATCTTGATTCACTCCTGATTAAAAAGGATTGCTATCTCCAGCTACTCGCGCAGTCTACCACACGCCCAGCAGGCACCGAACTGACTTTCGCTACACTCGCCACAGTGTGGACAGACCCAGGGATCAGCAGCGGGCATATTATTTTCCAGCCAGGCCTTAAGAAACAATTCTGCGCGGGGAAAGGCTTCGTCATCAACCACCCAAAGCTCCGGGTGGCATTCGACAAAAGGGATTTCTCCGACAGCTGAGGATAATTGATCGTTGCGCAAAAGACAGTCTATCCCTTCATGGACAAGAATCTCCCTGAGAAGCCCGGCCTGCAGTCGATCCCAATAACAAAAAACATGCAGCTTTTTCATAGTATCCAGTATATCATTTCCAATGTAATTTTAGATACAATCTAATCTTGGTTGTTTTTTGACCCCGGACCCGACTTAACAATATGGAATTCAATTTATTATGCAAGAAATGATTCGACAAATTTTGACCTCCAAGGTCTACGAAGCTGCGATTGAAACTCCACTGGAAAAGGCAGCCCCCCTTTCAACCGAGCTACAGAACCAGATCTTACTCAAACGGGAAGATCTTCAGCCGGTTTTTTCCTTCAAACTCCGTGGTGCGTATAACAAAATTGCCCATCTCTCCACAACAGAGAAGAACCATGGGGTCATTACCGCATCGGCAGGGAACCATGCTCAGGGAGTTGCCTTTTCGGCACAAAACCTCGGACTCAAAGCGCTGATTGTCATGCCCGCGACAACACCGAAAATCAAAATTGATGCCGTTAAAGGTTTTGGTGCAGAGATTGTTCTGCATGGAGACAATTACTCCGAAGCGGCTGAGCGCTGCGACGAAATCCGCAAGAAAACCGGCATGACCTACATTCATCCCTTTGATGACAAACTGGTGATTGCAGGCCAGGGAACTGTTGCTGATGAATTATTGCGCCAGAGTTCGGGAAAACTGGATGCGGTTTTTGTCCCGGTCGGTGGAGGTGGATTGATTTCGGGAATCGGAGCCTACCTCAAAGCCCTCTCCCCGGAGGTCAAGATCATCGGAGTTGAACCGGTCGATAGTGCTGCCATGTATCAATCATTACAAGCGGGCAAACGGATCACCCTGGATTCGGTAGGAATTTTTGCCGATGGAGTAGCGGTGCGACAAGTTGGAGAACTGACCTTTGATCTGTGTCGCAAATATGTCGATGAGATTATCCGCGTCAGTACCGACGAACTCTGTGGCGCTATCAAATCGATCTACCGGGCAACCCGCTCCATTGTTGAGCCGGCCGGAGCGTTGGGAATGGCAGGATTGAAACAATATATTAAAGTTCACCGCACCACCAACCAGACACTGGTTGCGATCAATTCCGGAGCCAACATGAACTTCGAAAGGCTCCGCTATGTTTCAGAACGGACTCAAACCGGTGAAGGGAATGAATCGTTGTTTGCCGTCACTATACCTGAAACTCCAGGAGCATTACGCCACTTTTGCAGCAATCTGCTCAATACAATTAATATCACCGAGTTCAATTATCGTCTCGCTGATCGCAGCGAGGCACAACTGTTCATTGGTGTTTCTATTGGTGGTGACAATGCCCGGGAAGAGTTTCTCACCCGGCTCAATGCATCCGGCTACCTGACCATTGATCTGACCGATAATGAACTGGCCAAAACTCACCTGCGCTATATGGTCGGTGGCCGCTCGGCAGAGGCAACTCGCGAACGCCTGTTCCGTTTCCGGTTCCCGGAGCGCCCCGGTGCGCTCACCCGTTTTCTGGCTGATATGGGCAGGGACTGGAATATTTCACTGTTTCATTATCGTAGCCAGGGTGGCGAGTTCGGGCGGGTATTAATCGGGCTGGAAATTCCCGATCAGAATGAACAATCACTGAAGACTTTTTTTGACAATCTTGGCTACCATTACATCGAAGAAACGACCGATCCAGCCTACCAGTTGTTTTTATAAGCAAGGGGGAAGAAGAAACCTCTTCCTCCCCGTTTGAACACGTCAATCAGTGGCAGATCGGCAAACGGTGCATCAATCTGACAAAATACCACAACTCAGGGATAACCCGGGTGCACTTGCTAAAAGGTTACAACGTCGTGGAACCGTTTTTGGGCAACACTATCAACTCTCTTTCCAACGCGGTGGCCGTTTCTCTAAAAATGCCTGTACTCCCTCTTCGGCATCATCGGTGGCACAAAGGGCGGCAAACAGATCGTCCATACTATCCAACCCCTGATGATAAGGGACGTCCTGTAACCGCTTGAGACCTTCTTTGCCGATACGCAAGGCAATCGGGCTTTTGGAAACCAGCTTCTCGGCTAACTTGAGAGTTTCGGCTTCCAGATCCTCATCAGCGACAACTTTATTGACCAAACCCAAAGCTTGAGCTTCTTTTGCACTGATCATATCCCCGGTCAGAACCATTTCCATGGTCTTTTTCTTGCCAAGAATTTTCATCATTGGTGCTGCTGGGCCGAGACAGATAAGTCCAACATTGATCGCGGTTGTTCCAAAGGTTGCCGTTTCTGCTGCAACAGTCATATCGCAACCGAAGGAGAGCCCTGCACCATTAGCCAAAGCAAGCCCCTGCACCGATGCAATCGTCGGCTTATTCAACATATCAAGGGTATGATAAAAAGCATCAATGCCATATAAAAACTTCCGATACTCCTGGTGAGTCTTATTATTAAACTGATCCAGAGAGATTCCGGTACAAAAATGCTTGCCGGCCCCATTAATGACAATGACCCTGACATCAGCGTCATTTTCCATATTCCACAACGCCTGATCCAATTGATCAGCAAATTCGGGGATAAAAGTATTCATCGCTTCAGGGCGGTTCAGGGTTATAAAACCAATTTGATTCTCTTTACGGGTCAAGATTAACTCAGCCATCAACTCCTCCATTGGATTGGGTAAAACATTGTTTTTTCACAGTTTAAACCAATAGCACAATCAGGAAAACTGTTTTTTTAATCATTTTGAGACTTGCCATTGATAAAACAAATAAGATATGGTTACTTGAATATATTCAACGCCACAAGGAGAAGAAAAATTGCCTATATTTGAATACCGATGTGAGTCTTGCGGTCAGACAAAAGAAAAAATTCTACGCATCCCCCTTGCTGACATCCCCTGTCCAGCATGTGGGAAACCAGCACCACGAACTGTTTCTTTAACTTCAGTCGCTGCGTCAAATGGCAGTGGAGCCTGTAGTGTTCCTGCCGGCAGCGGCTTTACCTGAGGTTAATCAAGGATGGCGTGTCCATCTACGCATGAAATTTATCGAGGGATTTGTTTTAACCACACTTTTTTAAAAGATCAACAACAGAAACGAGGAGAAAGTCAACATGCTAACAATGACAGACACAGCACGCGATAAGTTTAAAGAATTGATGAAGGAGCATACGGGGAAATTTCTCCGGGTGGTCTTTGAGGGCTTTGGCTGAGGTGGTCCCAGCCTGGGATTGGCTCTGGATGAGTCAAAAAATGAAGAACAAACCTACACCGTAAACGAAATTGAATTGATGATGGATGAAAATGTTCTCCCCCACACCACGGGCAGTCAAATCGATTATATCAGCAATTCTTATGGCGAGGGCTTCTCGATTGCCCCTGCTGCAGGTAGTAGCTGCGCCAGTGGATGTAGCGGTTGCTAAAATCCACATTTGATTCTTGATAAGATCAAAAAAAATGCCTCACTTCAGATAATCAAGTGAGGCATTTTTTTATTTAATCTCTACAACAAATCAAACTTGCTGAGCAGCTTTACTGCACCAAAATAAGCTGCTGCAATGAGAATAATCCACAAAAATAATGGAAGCATAAATTTCCTCCTGTCTAATAGCTTTTCTTGTCTGCAGCCAATTCTTCCAAAGTCAACTTTTTACTATCCATCTGCCGCCAGAACCAGATGATATATCCAAGGACAAATGGAACGAGCAATGCGACATAGGACATCACTGTCAAGGTATAATGGCTGCTTGAGGCATTATAGATCGTCAGACTACTGTTCAAATCAACTTTTGATGGGTAGAACGCCGTGTTGTTATAACCTGCCAGGAAAAACACAGCCAAACATGTCAATACCGTCCCCAGGCCTGCAGGCCAGATACCACGGACTGATGCCGTAAAGCGGTTCAGAACCACACCAAACACAACCAGGACCAACCCGGCAAGGAGCAGAATCAAGTTCAGTGGCATCTGCAACAAGTTGTGCAGATACTTGTTGGCTTCCATCGTCACCGCACCATCCACTGGATTAACGGCATATCCATCCATCAGAAGAAGCCGGATCAGCACATAGAGAAGAAACGGAAGAGCACAAAGCAGGTTATTGAAAGAAGAATTTTTCAACTTTGCAACCAGACTGTCATGCCCCAGATTGTTGGCCAGATAAAGGGCTCCCAGTGTGCGTGCCAGAAAAACCAGAAACAATCCAAAACTCAAATTAAAGAAACTGAAGGCCGCTTCCAATCCACGTAAAGTATGCTTCCATTGCACCAGATTATAGTCATTCAATATAAAATTGGAGCCGGTGAAAAAAGTGCCGACAGCCGCACCAATCAGCAGAATTCCGACCGAGCCATTGATGAACAGGAAAGCATCATAAACCCCTTTACCGAGAAAATTATCGGGTTTACGTCGATACTCATAGCTGACCGCCTGAATAATAAAAGTAAACAGAATCAGGATCCAGACCCAGTATGCCCCACCGAAACTGGTGGCATAAAACAGTGGAAAAGCGGCGAACAGTGCGCCGCCAAAAAGCACCAGAGTTGTGAATGTGAGTTCCCATTTACGACCAAGGGAGTTAACTACCAGAATCTTCTCATCTTCACTGAGTGAGAGGGTTGAAAGAAGGGTTTGGCCACCCTGCACAAAGGTCAGAAAAACAAATAAAGACCCCACCAGGACAGCAATAAACCACCATAATTGCTGTAAAATTACAAAATCTAAGCTGCCAAACATAATCAATCTCCTTCCGGACCAATAGAAATTTGCCTGGTCATTATTTTGAGCGCGGCAATCAGCAAAGCGGTAAACAAAATCAAGAACATAAAGAAAGTCACTTCAACCGTTCCGGCATCGAGATTTGATCGCGCAACAGTTACCGGCAGAAGGCCTTGAATGGCCCAGGGTTGCCGACCCAGTTCGGTGACAACCCAACCCGCTTGTTGAGCAACCAGCCCAAGCAAAAATGCAAAAACACCAAATTTCAGCAGTAGCGGTTGTTTTTCGAGCTGATCTTTATACAGGAAGTAGAGGTAAACAAGGAAGACCAGAATAAACAGTGTCCCCAGTCCCACCATCACCCTGAAAGCATAAAAAACAATCGGGACATAAGGGACTGCCTGCTCGGCATAGTCAAGATAGCCATAGCCGAGATACTCGCTATTTTCTTCAAACAGAGTCAACGCTTTACCAGCTGCAAACTCGTCACCAGAAGATTTAGCCGACTTATAGTTCTCCAGCTCAGCAACGGCTGACTTCCCCCGCTGCATCATCTCTTCTACTCCCATGATATTTTCTGCGGGGTTGCCATAAACCAGATCATTGATTCCGGGGACAAAACTGTTAATATCGCGGTTCGCCAATAGAGACAGGACCATGGGGACCTTTACTTCAAAAATAAAAGCATCCTCATCATCCCCCGGCTGCTTGCTCATATTCAACAAACCGGCAGCAACCAGTCCGGCAGAACGCTCTCCATCGTAAAGCCCTTCCATTGCTGCCAACTTCATCGGCTGAACGCTGGCAGCATGATAAGCATGCTCATCACCGGTATAAGCGACAAACAGCGAGGCGAGTAAACCAAAGGTGCAGGCTACCGTTAATGAACGTTTTGCAAATTTCAGGTGACGTTTTCGCAACAAATACCAGCTGGAAACCGTGACAACAAACAATGAAGCATACAAAAATGCAGAACTGGTCACATGGACAAAGTGACTGATCGCAACCGGAGAGAACACCAGTGCACCAAAGTCAATCATCTCAAACCGCGCCAGGTCGGGATTGAATGTCATGCCTACCGGATGCTGCATCCAGCCATTGGCAATCAGAATCCAGACCGCTGAAAGATTGGAACCAATCGCCACCATCCAGGTAGCAAAGAGGTGAGCTTTTTTCGATACCCGATTCCAACCAAAAAACATGACCGCAAAGAATGTCGCCTCAAGGAAGAACGCTGCGATTCCTTCAATTGCCAATGGCGCACCGAAAATATCCCCGACCATCCAGGAATAATTTGACCAGTTGGTACCAAACTCAAATTCAAGAATAATTCCGGTTGACACACCAATGGCAAAGTTAATGCCGAACAGGGTCATCCAGAACCGGGTCAACTTCTTCCACTGCTCGTCACCGGTCTTCACATAAATCGACTCGAAGAATGCGCAGAGAAAAGAGAGGCCCAGAGTCAGTGGCACGAAAATCCAATGATACATGGCCGTCAGGGCAAACGTGGAGCGCGCCCAGTTCACCATGGTTAAATCAATCTGTTCAATCACGTTTTTCCTCCTATCCTTATTGTGGTCAGGGTTAATTCAATGTAACTGTTCAGCAATGCCTTGAGGCACCCATTCCAAGGGCCACTTTGCGCCGTCCATGGCCGTTCGACTGTCGCCGTCCG
>LLYT01000095.1 GCA_002049545.1 Deltaproteobacteria bacterium tcs-42
TTTGTGAGCAAGACGGAAATCGCATTTTCGGCTTGCGGAGTTGAAAAGGCCCAGGATGGGACTTTTTCAACATCCTGCTAACCATCTCAATCAACCAGCGAGAAATTGTATATCGTTGATGTCGCCATATGTCTTGACAAAGAGATGTGACATTGATAATCTCCGCCTTTAGCACTCACCTCGATGGAGTGCTAACACAATGTTGAGCAAGACGAAGCCCATAACATAAGTTAATGGAGTGACCCCCTATGGCTGACTCATTAAACGAACGCAGCCAAAATATTCTTGAGGCGATAGTCGAGGACTACATCACTTCTGCCGAACCCGTAGGTAGTCGCGCTATCAGCCGAAAGCACAATTTTAATCTGTCTCCGGCATCAGTGCGCAATGTGATGGCAGATATGGAAGAGATGGGCCTGCTTTGCTCGCCCCATGCATCAGCAGGCCGTATTCCAACGGGAAAAGGGTTTCAGTACTACATCGATACTTTGCTTGAAGTTCGCGATTTAAACCGGAGCGAAAAACAGAACTTGCGTAATAGTTACCGTTTCAAGAACATGCGGATGGAAGATATTATGCAGGAAGTCGGGAGAGTTCTTTCGGGGCTTTCACAATATACCGGGCTGGTGATGGCGCCAAAATTCATCTCGACAGTGTTTCGTCAGATTGAGTTTGTTCGCTTGTCGCAGGGGCGAATATTGATGATCTATGTCTCCGAAACCGGACTGGTACAGAACAAAGTGATCCAGGCTGATCGGACATTGACGACTCACGATCTTGAGAAAATCAGCAATTACCTGAATAGTGAACTCAACGGTCTTACAATTCATCAGATTCGAGCCAAGCTGAACCAGGAACTACAGGACGATCGGATTGTTTACGATCAATTAAAAAAACAGGCTCTGAGCCTTTCTTGTGCGGCACTGCAAGATGAAATTGAAGATCAGCTGTATGTCTCAGGAACCTCTTTGATGTTGGGACAACCCGAATTTTCGAGCGCCGAAAAGATGAAAAAAATGATCCAGACCCTGGAGAGCAAAAAACTGCTCATCGAGTTATTGGACCAGGGACAATCGGCACAAGGGGTGCAGATCTTTATCGGCAGTGAAAGCAGCCATGTTGATCTGGAAGGCTGTAGTTTAATCACCTCGAACTTTTCCAATCAAAAAGGGGCGATAGGAGCTCTGGGTGTTATTGGACCGGTGCGGATGAATTATTCAGGTGTGGTTCCAATTGTTGATTTTACCGCCCAGTTGGTCAGTCGGGTGTTAGATCGGGAAACAGAAAAAGATTAATCAAGATAAGGAGCTCTACAAGTGGCAAAGAAAACTGAACAACAGGAACCAGAAGCTGAGTTGGAGGCTCCGAACAATGTTGAGCCGGAGGCTGAGGTTGTTGAGGATGAAACCGTCCAGTTGCGTAAAGAACTGACCCAGGCTCTGAGTGACACCAAAACACATCAGGATCAATACCTGAGAACCCTGGCCGATATTGAAAACCTGCGCAAACGGACACAAAAAGAGAAGGATGAGTTGGCCAAATTTGCCAATGAAAACATTCTGCGAGAAATTCTGCCGGTTATCGACAACCTGGAACGGGCCGTCGAGCATGCGGAACAGGCCGAAACTCATGATGGTCTATTTGAAGGGGTCCAGATGACTCTGACCCAGTTCGGTCAACTCCTGAGTAAGTTTGGGGTAAAGCCGGTAGAGGCCGTCGGAAAACCTTTTGACCCTGCATACCATCAGGCCATGGGGCAGATGGAATCTGAAGAGTATCCGCCGAATACCATTGTTCAGCAAATGCAGAAAGGTTATCAACTTAACGACCGGTTGCTGCGACCCGCCTTTGTCATGTTGGCAAAAGCTCCTGTTGCAGAGAAAACCGATGCTGTAGATACGGATACAGAAGAACAAACTGACAAAGAGTAAATACTCTAACCAAATCTCTAAGGAGGATATAAATTATGGGTAAAGTTATTGGAATTGATTTAGGAACAACCAACTCTTGCGTTGCTGTCATGGAGGGAGGTGAGCCAGTTGTTATCGCTAACTCAGAAGGCTCACGCACAACACCATCAATTGTTGCTTTTACTGAAAGTGGAGAGCGTCTGGTTGGCCAGCAGGCAAAACGCCAAGCGGTGACAAATCCGGAGAACACTCTCTTTGCGATCAAGCGTTTGATCGGTCGTAAATTTACGTCTGAAGCGGTCCAGAAGGATATAAAGATTAGCCCGTTCAGTATTATTGAAGCTGAAAATGGTGATGCCTGGGTGGAGGCTCGGGATAAAAAATACAGTTCACCAGAAATTTCTGCGATGGTACTGCAAAAGATGAAGCAGACCGCTGAAGACTACCTCGGAGAGAAGGTTACCGATGCAGTTATTACTGTTCCTGCATACTTTAACGACTCTCAGCGTCAGGCAACCAAAGATGCCGGTAAAATTTCAGGGCTGAATGTTCTCCGTATCATCAACGAGCCAACCGCTGCTTCTCTGGCGTATGGATTGGATAAAAAGAGCGAGATGACCATCGCAGTTTTTGACTTGGGTGGCGGGACGTTTGACGTTTCCATCCTTGATCTGGGAGATGGTGTTTTTGAAGTTAAATCGACCAATGGCGATACCTTTCTCGGTGGCGAAGACTTTGACCAGCGGATCATCGATTATGTTGCCGACGAATTCAAAAAAGATCAGGGGATTGATCTGCGTGGTGATAAAATGGCACTGCAGCGCCTTAAAGAAGCCGCTGAAAAAGCGAAATGTGAACTTTCCTCATCGATGGAAACCGACATTAACCTGCCGTTCATCACCGCTGACCAATCGGGGCCGAAACACCTGAATATCAAACTGTCTCGTTCCAAGCTGGAAAGTATCTGCAGCGACCTGATCAGCAAATTAACTGAACCATGCCAGACCGCTCTCAAAGATGCTGGATTGTCAGCGAATGATATCTCAGAAGTTGTTCTGGTTGGCGGGATGACCCGGATGCCTGCGGTACAAGAGCGGGTCAAGGAGATTTTTGGGAAAGCTCCGAGCAAAGGGGTTAATCCTGATGAAGTTGTTGGTATCGGGGCCGCCATCCAGGGTGGCGTTCTGACCGGTGATGTTAAAGATGTTCTGCTCCTTGACGTGACTCCGTTGTCACTGGGAATTGAAACTCTCGGCAGTGTCATGACCAAGCTGATTGAGAAAAACACCACCGTTCCGTGTAAAAAGAGCCAGGTTTTCTCTACTGCTGCAGATGACCAACCCGCTGTTTCTGTTCATGTCCTGCAGGGTGAGCGGGAAATGGCAACTGATAATAAAACCATCGGCAACTTTGAACTGGTGGGAATTCCCGCGGCTCCGCGTGGTGTTCCACAGATCGAAGTGACTTTTGATATCGATGCCAACGGAATTCTCCATGTCTCCGCCAAAGATCTTGGCACCGGCAAAGAACAGTCAATTCAGATTACAGCAACCAGTGGATTGTCTGAAGAAGAGATCAACAAGATGGTCCAGGACGCTGAAGCTCATGCCAGTGAAGATAAAACCAAGCGCGAGTTGATCGAAGCCCGTAATCAGGCTGATGGATTGGTCTACACGACAGAAAAATCACTGACCGAACATGGTGAGAAGCTGGATAGTGCCACCAAGAAAGAGATCGAAGGGGCGCTGGAAGAACTGAAAAAAGCAGTCGAAGGCGATGACCCGGAGGAGATTAAAGCAAAAAGCGAAGCTCTGGCCCAGGCATCCCACAAATTGGCAGAAATGATGTATGCACAATCCCAGGAGGATGGTGCTGCTGGAGCTGCCGGAGCTGCTGAAGGTGGGTCAACGGACTCCGCTGGAGAAGACGTTGTTGATGCAGAATTTGAAGACGTTGATGAAAAGAAGTAATTTTTAGACACAACGGACGCCGGCTCTTTAACGGGCCGACGTCTGTTTTTTTAGGTCAGGATAGTTATTTTGTCAAAGCCCGATTACTATGATGTTCTGGAAGTCAACAAAAATGCCAGCGCGACCGAAATTAAAAAGGCCTACCGCCGTTTGGCTCTCCAGTACCACCCCGATAAAAATCCCGATGATAAAGTGGCCGAAAGTAAGTTCAAAGAACTGACTGAGGCTTATGCAGTCCTTTCCGATTCCCAGAAACGAGCCACATACGATCAGTTTGGCCACGCCGGGGTCGACGGCACAGGAGGATTTTCCAGCGGTGGTTTTGGTGGCGCACCTTTTGAGGATATTTTTGGCGACATTTTTGGCGATATTTTTGGCGGTGGCGGATCGCGTCGCGGGAGTCGAGGGCAACGAGGCGATGACCTTCGTTACAATTTGACGATCAGCTTTGAAGAAGCCGCATTCGGGACCGAAAAAAACCTCCAATTGCCCCGCAAACAGGCTTGTGAAACCTGTCATGGCTCCGGTGCCCGTCCGGGGACTGATGAGCAGACCTGTTCCACTTGTCGTGGCGCTGGACAGGTTCGTTATCAGCAGGGTTTCTTTACGATGACTCGCCCCTGCCCCGATTGCCACGGCCAAGGAAAAATCATTGCCGACCCCTGCCCCGACTGTCGAGGGACCGGGCAAGTCAAAAGCAAGCGGACTGTTACGCTGAAAGTCCCTGCAGGGGTGGAAGATGGTATTCGCCTTAAATTGAGCGGTGATGGCGATGCAGGCACACAAGGAGGTCCTCCGGGGGATCTGTATGTCGTCATAAGCGTCGAAAAACACGCAATATTTGAGCGCGACGGACAAGATGTTATCTGTGAAATTCCGGTTTCTTTTGTGCAGGCTGCCCTTGGTTGTGATCTGGTGGTTCCTACCCTGGAAGGAAAAGTCAACCTCAAGGTGCCGGCCGGAACCCAGACTGGAAAAATTTTCAAGCTCTCAGGCAAAGGGATTGTTGCCCTGCAAGGGCACCATCGTCGTGGCGACCAGTTGGTGGTGTTGAAGGTGGAGGTCCCGACTAAACTCAATGCCCGTCAGCGTGAACTTCTGGAAGATTTTGCCAAAGAGGGCGGTGAGGATATTCATCCCCAGAGGAAAGGTTTTTTTGATAAAGTCAAAGACTTGTTAGACTGACACCTTGAGCTTCTGGTAGTATTCCCTTTTTCTCAATAAAAATTAAGGAGTACGCATGAGACCGATTTTAAGCCTGGTTTTCGTCGGAACCCTGACAGCGGTACTACTGTTCAGTGTTTCAGTGCCGACCGCCTCAGCTGTGGAAGCGACCGAGCTGAAACAGGGCCGGGAACTATTCGAGGCCGGCAATCTGAATCAGGCTTTAGCCGTTCTGCGTAGTTTTGTTCAGCAATCTCCAGACTCGGTTGAAACAGCCCATGCTTCTGCATTGATCGGTCGAATTTTTTCGCAGCAACAGAATTACACAGACGCGATTCTCTACTTACAGCGGATCCCGGTGATTTTTCGCAGCCCTGAAATACAACTTCTATTGGGAAACAGTCTGGTCAAAACGGGTCAATTCAGTGAGGGGCTGCAGCAATTGCAACCCCTTATCGATGAACCCCTTAACCGGGCAGATAAAAATACGCTCTATCAGGCGTTGACGGTTGCCTCAATTGAACAGCAACAATTGCTCCTGACCCTGTTTTATCTGCAACAACAACTCCCTTTCAGCTTAAACCCGGCACCAATACTCGCCCAAGCTCATCAAATACTGCAAAGTCGTCTCAATGATACTGATCTGGCTGAAGCTGCTTTTATGTGGCAGGAAACATCCATCGGACAGGATGCGCGTCTACAGCTGGCTCGCCGAGCTCTGGTTCGACAACAACCAGATCTGGCGAAGCAACACTTACAGAAACTGTTTGCATCCCCGGTCACCTTTCCCTACTGGCAAGAGGCACAACAGCTACAACAAAGAACCAGCCTTGACAGTTGGCTCAGTCGCGGCAGCATCGGCGTTCTTCTCCCTTTAAGTGGTCGCTACGCTTCTTACGGCGAACTGGTCAAGAAAGGGTTGGAATTGGCGCTGCAGGAACATAATAAAACTCGCCTTCCGGCTCGATTTATTTATCATGATACGGCTATCGAAGGAGTGACCTCTGCCCAGCTGGTTAGCAGCTTGACCGATGATGATAAAGTGATGGCCGTTGTTGGTCCACTTCTCGGGGCCATGGCTGGGGATGCAGCCCGCCGAGCCCAACGTGAAATGGTGCCGATGGTCACTCTGGCACAAACTGAAGCCCTTCCCGAAATTGGCAATTTTATTTTTCGTGATTCATTGACAGTAGAGCAGCAAGTTAAACAGCTGATCGATTATGCCTTGGCAAACGAACATATCTCTTTTTCGGTTCTCCATCCCGAAAACCGTCTTGGTGAGAAGATGACCGAGGAATTTGTGACCGAGTTGGAGAGAGCTGGTGGGGAAATTGTCGATGTTATCAGCTATCCCGAAGATAGCACCGATTTCAGAAAACAGATTCAGCAATTACTCTGGGAAGATCGAGACGTAGAAATCCGCAGAACTGTTTCTGAAATAGAAGAAGAGGGGGAGGGCGTTCCAGAACTGGAATATCCACTGGCCCCCTTTCATGCCCTGTTTATTCCCGCTTACGCTGACCAGATCAGTCAAATCGCACCCCAGCTGAAGTTTTATGGCGTCAAAGATGTCACTCTCCTCGGAATTAACGGCTGGAATTCCCCCGAATTACTTGGCAGAACGAGTCGCTTTCTGACAGATGCGGTCTTTGTTGATACCTTCTACTCCGACAGCGATAGCCCTGAAGTTCGCCGTTTCATGGAACTGTATCGGCACACCTATAAGGAAGAGCCAACTGTTTTAGGAGCTCAGGCCTTTGATATTGCCACGCTGTTGTTGCAGACAATTGATGACCCAGAGGTGAAGAATAGAGATGATGTGCGGAGAAAACTGGTCGATCTGAATATTTATCCCGGGGTCACCGGGACGACTGGCTTTGATCTTTTTGGTGAAGCAATCAAACAGCTCTATCTGTTACACATCAAAAACGGACGAATTGTAGAGATTCAATAACGTTATTTATCAGGCTGTTGAAAAACAGCCTGTGGAGCCCATGGACGGGCGACCAAAATCGAGGGCTGGTTTCTAAGTCCTTGATTTTGTGAG
>LLYT01000096.1 GCA_002049545.1 Deltaproteobacteria bacterium tcs-42
GACGGCGACAGTCGAACGGCCATGGACGGCGCAAAGTGGCCCTTGGAATGGGTGCCTCAAGGCATTGCTGAACAGTTACCTTGAATTTTCGATTTTCTGTGTTTCTGGAGAATCTTCATAACCCACCTCTTTCGCTCTCCAGTAATACAGTCACTAGTGAAGCTATGAAACAAGGAGGCTGTAATGACTGACTCCCTCTTGAAAAAACACACAGAGGACTTACTTCAACATGCAGATGTCACAATTGATGGTGATCGTCCCTGGGATATTCAAGTCAAGAACAAAAGTTTATACCGGCGTGTATTTGCACAAGGAAGTTTGGGGTTTGGTGAAGCCTATATGGATGGCTGGTGGGACTCTGAATCCCTTGATGAACTGTTTTCACGCCTTATTAAGGCGGAACTGGATAAGCGTTTTAAATCCTTTGTCTTGTTAATGACGGCGATGAAAGCAAAACTCGTGAATTGCCAATCTTCAAAGCGTGCTTATCAGGTTGGTGAACAACACTACAACATCGGCAATGACCTTTATACACACATGCTTGATTCCAGAATGATTTATAGTTGTGGCTATTGGAAAAAAGCGCAAACACTCGATGAAGCCCAGAAAGACAAGCTGGAGCTAACGTGTAAAAAGTTACAGCTGCAAAGAGGTCAACGGGTGTTGGATATAGGGTGTGGCTGGGGTGGCACGGCTCGCTATATGGCAGAAAATTATGATGTTGATGTTGTTGGTATCACAATTTCGACGGAACAAGCTGAACTTGCCAAGAAAAATTGTCGCCATTTACCGGTTGAAATCGTAGTGAAAGATTATCGAGAGTTGGAGGGGAATTTTGACCGGATTGTCTCGATCGGGATGTTCGAACATGTTGGCTATAAAAATTACCGCACCTACTTCGAAACAATCGGAAAACTGCTACAAGAAGATGGTTTGTTAATGCTCCATACGATTGGCAAGAATACTCCGTCTGCGCATACTGACCCCTGGATTGATCGGTATATTTTTCCGAACGGTATGCTGCCATCTGCTCAGCAGATAAGTTCAGCATTTGAGGATTATTTTGTTCTCGAAGACTGGCATAGCTTCGGCCCCGATTACGACAAAACGCTGATGTCCTGGCATAAAAATTTTAATCTTAACTGGCCGAAAATCAAAGGAAATTACGATGAGCGCTTCCAACGCATGTGGAGCTACTATCTGCTTGCCAGTGCAGGGTCTTTCAGAGCCCGAAAAAACCAACTTTGGCAGATTGTCCTTTCAAAAAACGGTCTTCTCAATAACTATCATTTTCCACGCTAGTGTCGTGTACCCAGCATGGATCTGTCCCAGGGGTATTTGCGCTGCAAACCGTCACAGTTTCATGACTCGTAAACCCGCGGGACAGCAGCTGGGGACCGTCCCGAGATGACGGCAGATTGACTTAAACCAGAGCCACTCCCCTGCACCACTGTTTTTTACATCATGCCTGCTTTTTTCCGCGGCAACTCCGTTGGTGCCCAGTGGCTTTAGCCATCAACTCGGGATAAAAGAAGTATCCGCTTCAATCCGCTCCACCACCGCGACCAGCAACTTGATAGCTTGATCCAGATCGGAGAGGGATAAAGTTTCTACCGGCGTGTGCATATAACGCAAGGGAATTCCCAACAATGCCGTCGCCACCCCACCACGGGATAACTGCATAACGTTGGCATCGGTTCCGGTCGCCCGTGGCACCCCGATGATCTGAATCGGGATTTTCTCTGTTGCAGCTGTATCAATCAACAGTTTAAACAAGACAGGATTGATATTGGCACCCCGGGCAATCACTGGCCCCTTGCCTAACTCAACACGCCCGATTGCAGATTGTTCCACATCAGGGTAATCGGTAGCATGGGTCACCTCCACCACAATACCAACATCGGGGTTCACACCGTAACTGCTGGTTGCTGCACCGCGCAGACCGATTTCTTCCTGAACTGTGGAAACAGCAAACAGATCGGCTGGAATAGCACTCTGCTCTTTGACCCGCCTCAACACCTCGGTGACAATAAAGGCACCCATTTTATCATCAAAAGCCCGAGACGTTGCACGGTCATTCTGCAGGACTTGCACCCCGACGGCAAAGGTGACTGGATCACCGATCTGGACTAATGCTTCAACCTCTTCACGGGTAGAACAGCCGATATCGATAAACTGTTTTTTCAGGTTAATCACTTTGTCGCGATCTTTGGCTTCAATCAGATGGATCGCTTTTTTCCCAATCACACCCGGGATTTCACCTTGATCGGTGTGAATCAGGACCCGTTGCCCCGGGGACAGATGGGGATCGACGCCACCGATGGCACCAAAATAGATAAATCCAAGATCATCGACAAACTGCACCATGAAACCGATTTCATCACAGTGACCCGCCAGCATAACCCGTGGACCGCCCTGGCCCTTAATATCGGCAACCAGATTACCCATAACATCGGTGTGCAGATTATCAGCGATACCTTCGAGCTGCTTTTTGATAATCCGCTGTGCAGGTTGTTCGTACCCTGACGGGCTGGGGGTTTCAACCAGTTGTTTAAAAAAAGCAAAATCTTCTGCGTTCATGAACTTTCTCCGGGAAATCGTATCAACTCAATATAATATCAATGTCTCATGTTGTGATTCTTATCCACTTTTAGCTGCGTTCATCTGTGGCCGGAACTTATGCCTTACCCCTGGCAACCAGTTCAGCAGAATTCTGCTGCGCCTGATGGAATTGATCCTCTGTCATTCCAGCACCCAGTGCAATCTTGTGGACCAACTCAGGAGGGAGAATATCGTTCGGTGCATGGGCGTCGTTATTGATCACCAGTTTTGCCCCATACTTTTCAGCAAGCTTGACAACGTGACCGTTGGTTAAAGAATTTCCCTTACGTGTGGTAATTTCGAGACACACTCCTGAATCAGCAGCAAGCTGCACTTCTTCCGCAGTGATTAACCCCGGATGTGCAAGAATATCGACTCCAGCTTTGATTGCAGCCATGTTGGTTCCCGGCATAACGGGATCAACAATCGATTCACCGTGAACCAGTACAATTTCGGCACCATTATCTTTGGCAAGTTGGGCAACATCAGCTATCGATCTGGGTGGCACGTGGGTCAATTCGACTCCAGCCAGAACCTGAATATTATTGGCTGCGCCAATTTCATCGACAACGTCGACAATGTTTTCAAGCAGCCATTGGGTATTGCTCTTGTCAGCGTGATCGGTAATCGCTATCGCGGTATAACCGGCAACAGAGGCGCGACGAATCAGTTCTGTCGGAACCAGTTCACCATCACTGAAAAATGTATGGGTGTGTAGATCTATCATTTTACCGTCTCCTGTCCACTATCAGGTGCTTAACTGCTCCCCCAGGTGTGAATTACGAAACACTTTAGCTATTTTAACCGTAACTATTTGACCAATCAGATCGTTTGATCCATGGAAATTAACAATCCGGTTCCAGGTTGTTCGACCAAACATCTGACCTTCCCCCTGTCGGCTCTCCCCTTCCACCAACACCGACAGAACTTGATCAGTATCTGTCTGCCAGATAGTTGCGCTGACTTGTTGCTGTAATTCAAGCAATCGATCAAAACGTTGTTGTTTCTGCACTGCTGATTGATCGTCAACCATCTTCGCCGCTGCCGTTTCAACCCGTGGCGAATACAAAAAAGTGAAAGCATCAGCATAACCGACCTGCTCCACCAGGTCGAGGGTCGCCTGAAAATCTTCCTCTGTTTCTCCGGGGAAACCGACAATAACATCTGTCGTCAAACGAATCTCAGGGCAAACTTTTTTCAAACGTTCCACCCTGGCTAAATATTCATCCCTGCTATAACCTCGATTCATCAATTCAAGGATGCGATCGGAACCACTCTGGAACGGCAAATGAATATGGTTGCACAGCTTGTCCAGAGAGCCAAAACAATCGATCAGCTCATCGGTCATATCCTTGGGATGAGATGTGGCAAAACGGAGTCGCTGTAATCCATCAATGGCGTTGACTTGATGTAACAGCTGAGCGAAAGAGATTTCTTCAGTATCTTTCAGCCCATAGGAATTGACATTCTGTCCCAGCAGGGTTATTTCCCGCACCCCTTGAGCAACCAGACCTTGAACTTCGGCGATGATTTCCTGGCTGGGACGACTGATTTCCCGTCCACGCACGTGGGGAACAATACAATAGGAACAAAAGTTATCACACCCTTGCATAATTGTGACAAAACGGGTCACCGATTCCTGAAAAGACCGTTCCGGAAACAGATTGAGGCGAGTTTCACGATCTTGAAAGTCGGTCTCACAACCACGCTGACGATTTTGCTCAGCCTGCTGCACCAGTTCCGGAAGACGGTGAATATTGTGGGTGCCAAATACCAGATCAAGATAGGGAACCTTTTCCAGCATCTTCTCCCCTTCCTGCTGCGCAACACATCCACCAACCCCGATGATCAACTCCGGACGTTTATCTTTGATCGGCTTAAAACGTCCTAAATGCCCATAAACCTTGCGTTCAGCCTTATCACGTACCGAGCAGGTATTGAGCAGAACCAGATCGGCCTGCCTGGCCGAATCGACCCGGGAGTAACCAATATTATTCAGCAGAGCGACAATTTGTTCTGAATCGACAATATTCATCTGGCAACCAAAGGTTTCCAGGTAAAACGCTTTCTTCATTCATCACCACTTTAGTTATTCATTTTATTGAAAGTCGCGCATCATAACGATCGGTTTTCTGACAAGTCAAATAGTATTCTCAGGGGGAGGGGCAGATGAATCTTTGTTTGGCAAAAGATTGAGAAAATTATCGGGGAATTCCAGACACTCCAATACAATGGGGGCACTTCCGTTGAACGACATGCGGAGACTCAACAGCTGCTGACCATATTTTTTCTGTTTAAAGTGTTTAAAGTCACTGAGTTGATAGGTCAAAGTTTTACTGCCGAAAAGTCGGTTACGCACTAACAAACGCTGGTCGGTTAAAGCATAAAAGATTTTTTCCCAACGCCAGCGTGCCAGAATCAATTGTCCCGGCCCGACAAAAAATGCGGCAACGACCAACAATAACGGGGCAATAATCAGAAGTTGAGAATACCCGTGGGCACGCACCAACTGAACACCAACCATCAGCCAGAAACTGCAGGCGAGAAACAGAATTGTCCCGATTGTTGCCTGTAACCAATGGCGAAAGGTATAACATCGCGGCGCAGGACGACCCTGCCAAAGTAGCGTTTCGCCTTCAGCCAAAGACCATTGAAAACTGCCATTACTCATTTGGATAAACTCCTCAGACGGTTGTTTGCTGCTCGACCTAATTTGCTATTTTTATCAACGGCCACCACCGTCTGGTAAAGTTGTCTGGCTCGTGACAAATTCCCCCGTCCCTCTTCAGCCTCACCGAGAAGGAACGTTCCCTCAAGGGTCGACAATAACTGCAAAGACGTTTCCAAATGATCGACCGCTTTTTGCCACTGCCGATTCTGCAGATAAATATACCCCAGACCCAAGCGGGATTTGTAATAGTCGGGGTCAAAATCGACAGCTTTAAGTAGATAGCGCCGTGCCGGAACGATATCTTCCCTCCGCAGGTAAGCCATCCCCAGATCAGTCAACAACAGTCGATCTTCAGGAACCTGTTGCATCGCCTTGTGGTAGGTCTCAATCGCAGTATCAAGCTCGCCCTGTAACTCGGCCATACGTGCCTGTTCATAGAGGGCATATGCTTCAGGGTGCATCTCCTTCAACCGTTGTAAAGCCCTATCATGTATGGCTCTGCCGAGGCGCATCTCTTCCTGAACTGCCGTCCGCTCCGATTTGATAACACCCCGCTCCGTTTTTGAACTGACACCGCAACCGGTTAACAAAAGAATTAAAACCAGCAACAGCGGATAGATATGATATGTTTTCAAAAAGAATCTCCCGTGAAGAAGTCTTTCAACCTCATCACCCCTTATCAATGAAGGAGTTTTGATGCTTTCCAGTACTGCGGCAACACATTTATTGCAAATTGCTCGTGAGGCAATTATTCACCAGATCAAGAATGAGGATTATAGCCCGACGCGACCAGAAGAAAAAGCCCTCAATCAACATTCGGGCTGTTTTGTCACAATCACACAGAATGGCGATTTACGGGGTTGTATCGGCAATTTCCAGTCACAACAACCTTTGTATCTTGAAGTGACAACCATGGCGGTTGCAGCGGCCAGTCAGGATCCACGCTTTCAACCCATGGGACGAGATGAATTGGACAACTTCAGCGTGGAGATTACCGTTCTATCTCCACTCGAAAAAATTAGCGACACCAGCCTGATTGAAGTTGGAACCCACGGTATCTATATCGTCAAAGGTGTCAAGCGTGGCGTACTACTACCACAAGTTGCCACAGAATATGGCTGGGACAGAGAAACTTTTCTCCGGCAAACATGCGTTAAAGCGGGACTTTCTGAAGAGTCATGGCAGCATACGGATGCAGATATCTATATTTTCAGTGGTCAGATATTTCACGAGTAAGCGATAGCAGGATGTTGAAAAAGTCCCATCCTGGGCCTTTTCAACTCCGCAAGCCGAAAATGCGATTTCCGTCTTGCTCACAAA
>LLYT01000097.1 GCA_002049545.1 Deltaproteobacteria bacterium tcs-42
CGAATCCCTCCCTCTCCGCCAGTTATTTACCCTGAATCTCAATAGGGATTCGAAGCGGAACGAGCGCTGACTGAATGTCAGAAAAGCGGACATGATGTCCGCGTCAGCGAGTGCAGGGGTGCCGACGCAGGAGCCGGCGTGACGCCGGTGACGAAGTGGGCGAATCCCTCCCTCTTAGCCAGTTATTTGTGATAGAATCCGAAAAGGATTGACAAAACCTTGAAATTAAGCGATAAAGCCCATCTTTAAGCGCCGCTAGCTCAGCTGGATAGAGCGTCTGACTACGGATCAGAAGGTCGGGAGTTCGAATCTTCCGCGGCGCGCCATTTAAAATCAAGCACTTAACTCATTTTGAGTTAGGTGCTTTTTATGTTTTTGTGCTGGGGGCCAAGATATATTTTTTTTGCCTGTTGCTTGTTATAGACAATTATTATTTCACGTTTTCACTCGCTTAAAGCCTGTCGCATATCACTTCTCTCTGTAATCCGTCATCTCTTTGTATCCGTAACTTGAACAGCTTGGCGTTCGTATCGTTAGCTCTCCTGTAGGCTTTTAACCAGTCGCAGGTATTCTCGCTGTGCTTCCCAGACCATATTTGAGAGCAAATTGTTGAACGGTTCATTATCCCCGCTGTTGCTGGCTTGCAGGGCTGCAATATAGTCACTTCGGAGCATGGGGGGGATAATTGTTATTGGATGGCCGAACTGCATGAGTGCTAGGTTCATCAACAGCCGGGCGGTTCTGCCGTTGCCGTCAATAAAAGGGTGAATCGTTGCTAGCTGGATATGCAGCCAGGCTGCGAAATGGACTGGGTGTAAGGTTTCTTTTTGCTGCGGGATCTGTGCGCAAAATGTTTTCATGGTAGTGAAAATCTTTGAGGGTGGTGGTGGCACGTAGTTGGTTCCGGTGATAATGACTGGTCTGGTGCGGTAACTTCCGGCATTGTCCGCATCGATCCGGAAATAAAACAAGCGATGCAGGTTTACAATGGCTTCTTCATCAATTGTTCCCGATTTGGATAGCTCATACAGCGTATCAAAGGCTTCGCTGTGTCCTATGGCCTCCAGGTGATCGCGTAGCGGCTTGCCACTGACAGTCAGGCCATCTTCGATAACCACCTTGGTTTCACTTTCGGTCAGGGTGTTGCCTTCCAAAGCATTACTGGAGTAGGTCAAGCCAATGCGGTAATACTTGCGCAGCTGAAGCAGGGCGTCCCGATCCAAGGGGCGTAGTTGATTGATCTGACGTTGCAGATAATTTATCTGTTCAATTTTGTCGTCGTGGATCATTGGATCCCCTTTTGGTTTGATGATTGTCTCTAGTTTGCCAGAATCAGTTACCTTCGTCCATCCAGCTGGATAACTTTTGAAATTTCTGTTTTGTCGGTGATTCTGAGAATGTGTCGCTCCCAAGTTAGCCAGGCGTGTTTCTTTGCATCATCCTGATTGTGGCGTAGGTAGTGAACTGCAGTCACGGAGTGGAGTCGATGAGAAAGAACAGCAGCGATATTGTCTGTTGTAAATCTCAGCAGGGCTAGTCCACTACCAATGGTACGGCGCAGGTCGTAGGCGCAGAAACGAGCCATACCGTAATAATTAGTGCGCTTGAGATTGTGATTCAATGCTCGGGAGCAGATATATGCCGATTGTGTCACTCAAGTTCTGAATAGCCCCAGCGGTCCCGGGCAGAGGGCATCTATGTTGGCCAGATCTGTGGCTGAACAGTAACCTCTGGAGCGGTAGCCCTGTTTTATGCCCAGTTCGGTAATAATTTGCAGATGGGTGTGATAGAACCAGTTGCCGTTTTCGTGGAAGTCGCCGATATGGGCAAACACCTCCCCCGCGCGGAATGTTGACCCCGGTGCGGGGAGGGTCTCACGATTTAAATGGCCGTAGAGGCTGTAGAAAGTGTCGAAATCGGGACTTTCATGACGCAGCAGAACGTTGCCACCGTAGTTTCCCTCACCCGCTTCATAGCCGCTGTCTGCAACCGTCGCTGCCAGCGGTGCGTTCAAAGGTGTCCCCAGGGGGACGATGATATCGAGTCCGAGATGGTAAAAACGTTGTTCCTCAACCATCTGCGGACAGTCGGCAAGCAGCTGCCGCCGGTTTTCCAGGTAAGAGGAAATGGCCCAGCTGTGGCCGCCTTCATCCATGAGTCGATCGATGCGTCGCTGACATTCCCGTTGGTTTCTGACATTCATGCCGTCGAAGATGGTCCCGCTGTCCGACATATCGATGATCAATGGCTCACCGTGCAACCTTGCGAACAGGGGGAGGATCTCAACTTTTGGGCTGCAGGTGATATAGGGGTATTTCATAGTGGTGTCCCGTTGTCAGGAAATCGCTAATTCATTGGCTTTGACCAGCCCGGGGATTTCGACAACCGATAGCTCACCTTCCCTCAGGTTTTAATCAACCGGCAATCTTGTGGTTCGATACTGATGTAGACCTCGTCATTCCGATGCAAAGGATCCCGGCGGACAAGACTGATGACATGAAGCACCGATTTGTTTTCAAGCTCGACATAATAGCTCGCTTCGCCGCCCATGTAGCTCATGTCCCTGATTTTGCCGAACAGGTAATTCATCCGTTCTTTTTGTTCGAATTCAGCCTTCGGTCCCATGGTCAGTTTCTGTGCTCTGACCACCACTTCAGCTTTGTCTCCCGGCTTGAATTCCGTTGATGGTGTGGCGAGGAATTTTTCTCCACTCTCCAGATGTACCACCACGTGGCCATCCTGCTCTTCATCGACAGTGACCTGCAGAAAGTTGGGGTGGCCAAGGAAGTCCGCAATAAAGTGGTTGGTAAATTTGTTGTAGACCTCTTCGGGGGACCCTTCCTGCTGTTTGACCCCATCCTTCATGACGATAACCTTGTCCGACATGGAGAGGGCTTCGCGCTGATCGTGGGTGACGAAAATGGTGGTTACGCCGATCTCTTCCTGCAGGTTGGTGATCTCGCGCCGCATCTCCTCGCGCAGGTTTTCATCCAGTGCCGACAGGGGTTCGTCCATCAGCAGCACATCCGGTTCGATGACGATGGCCCGCGCCAGGGCAATACGCTGCTGCTGGCCGCCGGAAAGCTGCGACGGTTTTCGGTTTTCGACTCCGGGCAGGCGCACCAGTTCCAGGGCTTTGTGAACCTTCTCCCGCATTACATCCTTGCTGACGCCCCGGTATTTGAGGCCGAAAGCGACGTTGTCAAAGATGGTTTTATGGGGAAACAGGGCATAGTTCTGAAAAATCATCCCCAGGTTTCTTTTGTGGATCGGGATGTCATTGATCCGTTTGCCACCGATGGTAATATTACCCTCGGTTGGAGTTTCAAGCCCCGCGATCATCCGCAAGAGGGTGGTCTTACCACAGCCCGACGGGCCGAGCAGGGTGACCAGGGATCCTTCCGCAATATCAATATCAACATTATTGACCGCGACCACATCACCGAAGCGTTTTACAATTCCCCGGAATTCTACGAACGCGGGATCTTTTTCTTTTGTCAAAACATGCCTCTCTTTTTAAATCAGCAAAACAGGGCTGCAGCTGTTCAGGCTGTAGGGTCGGGACCCTGACAGCCTGAACAGTTTTCAGTCTGATAGCTGGCTATGCACCGGCCTTAATCCGGTCCCACTTTTCACTCCATTCGAGCTGTTTGCTGTTCCAGTAAGCAGGATCGGCGAACAGGTAGCCTTTAAGCGTTCCGGTTGGGTCGAACGCCGGCAGCTTCTTGATCTCATCCGGCATGGCGATCTTGCTCGGGTCGAGGCTTGGTGGGTAGCTCTGTCCTTTGGAAACCGCAATCGCCGCCTCAGGCTCGAGCATGAAGTTGAGGAGCTTCTGGGCGATATCCATATTGCTGCCCTTGATGACATACATGTACTCCATCCAGGAGTAAGTGTTGTTTGGAGCCAGGTAGCCGATGTTATGGCCCTGCTTCTGCAGTGCGGAAACCCGACCCGACCAGGCGACAGTTGCATCGATTTCACCGTTTGCCAGCAGGCTCATCAGTTCGGAGCCTGAAGCCCAGTATTTCTTCATCATCCCGCGCTGCTCTTTCAGGGCGTCCCAGACATCGTTGATGTTGGTGATATTATTGGGGCTCTGACCGGTATGGAGAGCTGCGTACCACATATTGGTACGGAAATCACCGCCCCAGGTGCCGAGTTTGCCCTTGAGGTCTTTATCCCAGAGCAGTGATGCCCCCAGTTTTTCGGCTTTGGCCTTGGAAATTTTATCCAGATTATAGGCAATTCCGGTTTGACCGACATCGTAAGGAACCGCAGAAAGTGTGCCGTTGGTGATGTTTCTCAGGGTGTCGATCATCACCGGCATAACGTTCTTCAAATTGGGAATCTTGCTCTCATCGAGCACCGAATTGAAGCCGAGCTCCTTGTAGCGCAGGTAATCGTAAACGGCACTTAAGTGAGCAATATTGAATTCGCCGCCCGGTGGGAAAGAGGCTTTGACCTGAGTCAGAAATGCGTCCATCCCGGTAAAGGTTGCGTCCACCACTTTTGTTCCAGTTGCTTTGGTGAAGGGCTCAAACGCATACTCTCGCAAGGCCTTGGAGGTGGTACCGCCCCAGGAATGAACGGTGATCGAGTTTTTGGCGAAGGCGTTGCCGGCCATGCCGAACGGGCCGCCCATGATGCCGGCGGCGGCACCCGCAATCCCCAGATATTTGACAAAATCACGACGTGACAGGTGACCCACCTTATAACTTTCGTACATTTGGTCCAAACTGTTTTCCATCTTGTCTTTCATTTCAAACCTCCTTGAAAAAAGAAAAAGATACCTGCCTGTTATACTTTATCCGGCAAACTGGAGATATATCCATCTCCCGCGGATAAAAAAACGTTAGTCATTGCCTCTGGCAAACCGCCTGGCAACGTACCCGGCAATCAGCGGCAGCGATATGGTCAGAACAATCATCACCGTACCCAGAGCATTGATTTCGGGACTGATTGAATTCCTCAACATGCCGAAAATCTTGACCGGCACCGTTTGCTGCGATGCCGTCGCCCAGAACAGCGTGGCGGTTACATCATCAAACGAGATCGTAAAAGAGAACAACATGCCGGCAAAAATGGCCGGCGACAACATCGGAAAGGTCACCGAGCGAAAGGTCTGGAAGGGGCTCGCCCCGAGTGAGAGGGCCGCCTCTTCGTATTCCTTTTTTATCCCGACCATGCGCGCCTGCACCACCAGCATAACAAAGGGTAACGTCAACACAACGTGGCCGATCAGCAACAGCATGAAGCTTTTGGGCTGCTGCAACCAGCGCAAAAACAGCAACAGTGAGACCCCCAGTACCACTTCAGGAATCATGATCGGAGCAATCAGCAGGGTATTGAAAAAGTCTTTACCCCGGAATTCGTATCTGACAAATGCCAATGCTGCCGGAACGGCGATTGCCGTGGCCAGGAGTGCGGTCAGCGAACCCAGAATCAGCGAATTTTTAAATGCTCCCAGGATCGAGGGATTATGAAACAACTCCCCATACCATTTGAAACTGAACCCTTTCATGGGGAACGAGCCGAACTGTTGCGGATTGAATGAGAGTATCACAACCGCGACAATGGGCGCGAACATCCAGATATAGACCAGCAGGGTAAAGATTTTTATCAGCGACCAGCCGGAAACCAGTTTTGTCATGAACCTCTCCCTATCCACCCAGCGATTTAAAGACCTGGTTGATGCCCATGTACTTGTTGTAGGCAAAGACGATAAGACCGACCAGTGCCAGCAGGATCGTGCTGATAGCACAGCCGAAGGGCCAGTCGAGGGTGGTGATAATGCGTTTGAAAACCATATTGGCGATCATGTCGTTACCCGGTCCCCCCAGGATCATCGGTGGCAGATAGGTGCCGCAGGTCAGCACGAAGACCAGTAGACACCCGGCACTGACACCCGGAAGACTTAACGGCAGGGTGATCTCCTTGAAGGCCTGCCATTCGGTGCAGCCGAGACTTTTGGCTGCATCGGTCAGGCTTTTGTCGATGCCGTCAAGGCTGACATAGATATTGAGGATCATGAACGGCAGCAGGTATTGCAGTAATCCCATCAGCACCGCCCCTTCATTGTAGAGCATCGGCAACGGTGAATCGATCAGTCCGATCGAAAGAAATACATGGTTGATCAACCCCGAATCGCCGAGAATATTGATCCAGCTCAGGGTCCTGATGATAAAACTGATCCAGAAGGGAAGCATCACCAGGATCATCAGGATCGGCTTTAGTCTGGATTCGGTTTTATAGAAAAAATAAGCGGGGATGTAGCCCATCACGACACAGAGAATGACCGTTTCCAGCGCCACCCGGATGGTTCGGATCAATAGGGATGGATAGAAAAAATCGGCAAAAAATTTGCTGTAATGGGCGACTCGCAGCCCGTTTCCCTCAGTGACGGTGACAGTCCGTCCCTGTGTAACCGTGAGAGACATAGGAGGCCAACATCAGGATTATCACTCCGGGTAGCACCTCCCCGTCGCACCCATCGAACGGGGTTGCCGGAGGTAAGTAACTCGCTACGTCGTGAGGCGGGCGGGAGAAG
>LLYT01000098.1 GCA_002049545.1 Deltaproteobacteria bacterium tcs-42
TGGACTGTACCTCTTGTTTGTATTCATGACCCCATACTCTCAAAGTTTGGAGTCTCCGACAATCCCGGGGCGATTCATTTTTTGGTGGATAGAACCGTTTTTCTTTAATTATTTTTACTGGAGAATCGTTCTGCCAACTGATCGTCGGTATTCCGGTGGTGATTGATGTTGAATTTCGAAAGAATCGGGTTATTTTTAGTGAAAAAACAGTATTCTAGAGATTCTCTGTTGCATTTAAGTGATAGATTCTGTTAATTAGTAATGATGAAAAATGAGTGGATTGTCATTGAGATCAAGGTCAGGGGTGAATCTATTGACCTTGCCATTGCTATTCTGGACGATTTTGGTTGTTCTGGAACGGTTGTCGATGAGCGGGAACTGGATACTTTTGTTGTTCCGGACGACACTTTGGATTTAGCAGCCGACTATGTTTTAAAGGCCTACTTTGATGCTGTCTCCGATCCTCAACGGCTTGTCGCTGACTTGAGGGCTGCTTTTGCTGAAATTCCGCTATTCAAAAATCGGCATGTCAGTATCAGCCTGGGGCCTTCGGTTCGACAGGAAGACTGGGCTGAGAACTGGAAGCAGAATTTTTCAGCTTTTCACGTGGGTCAGAATCTGGTTATCCGTCCCAGCTGGGAAGAATATGTTCCGCAGGCGGGTGAGGTTGTTATCGAAATTGATCCGGGAATGGCGTTTGGTACCGGAACCCATGAGACAACACAGCTCTGCCTCGAGATGATTGCAGAGCTGCTGGATCGTCCTGATCCCCCATTGCGTATGCTTGATGTCGGAACAGGGTCGGGAATTCTGGCGTTGGGGGCGGCCGCCCTTGGTTGTCAGCAAATTGTTGCCAACGATCTCGATCCTGTCGCCTGTGCCGTGGCGCGTGAGAACATCAATAAAAACAACTGTCATGAACAAATAGAGGTAAGTGAGCTTTCCCTGGAAGAACTTTCTGGTGAGTATGATCTGATTGTTGCTAATATCCTGGCAGAGGAAAATATTCGCCTCAGACATGCGTTCATGGATCATTTGCGCCCGGGTGGCTGGTTGGTCTTATCGGGAATTCTAAAAGAAAAAGAGCAGCTGGTTCGAGATGGTTTTGCCGACCTTCTTTTGCAGTTCTTCCCCGGCCGTTATCAGGATGAATGGGTCTGCTTGTTGTTGCGACGGTAACTTACGATGCGTTGTTTCTATCTTTCTGGGATAAACCAATTATGTAGCGGAACGACCATCTGCTTGCCCCGCGAGTTGAAAAAACATCTGCAGACAGTGCTGCGGTTACGGCCTGGAAACAGGGTCCAATTATTTAACGGGACTGGTCAGGTTGCGACAGCAGTTCTGAGAGCGAATTCAGAAGTTGAACTTCTGGATGTGGTTAATTATCCTCCACCCCCATGTTCTCTGGTCTTAATCCAGGGATTACCGAAGGGGGACAAGCTGGAGTTAATTCTGCAAAAAGGGACTGAGCTTGGTGTGAATCAGTTCTGCCTGACACCAATGGAGCGGAGTGTCGGGCTGTTGAAATCGAATCGAAAACAGCAAAAAACCGAACGTTGGCAGAAAATTGTTGAGGAGGCGGCTCGGCAGAGCAGGCAGTACCATTTACCGCGGTTGGAAATATCCACGTCGTTGCGTGATGCCGTCTCGACAGTCGAGGCTGATCTGAAGTTATTACTCTGGGAAGAGAGTGCGAAGCCTCTCGATGAGGTGTTGCCTGAAATGTTGCCGCGCCGAATTGCAGTGGTGGTCGGCCCTGAGGGGGGGATCAGTCAGGATGAAGCGGATCAAGCCAGGAGTGCAGGGTATCAGGCTGTGAGTCTTGGCCCCAGAATTTTGCGTACCGAAACAGCAGGGCTTGCGATAATGACGATTTTACAATATCTTTATGGGGATTTGGCTTCAGGCCAGCATGGTTGAATTACTATGTATAAAAGAAAGGAAAAGTCATGAGATGTCCCAAGTGTGGCTACAACAGTTTTGATCACCTTGATAGCTGCAAAAAATGTGGCAAAGATCTGGTTGAGTTTAAGCAGAACTTTGGAATCAAAAGTGTTCTGTTTCCTGGTCAGATGAATACCGGTGATGCTGAAGAGGTAGAGTTTGACAGTGCTGCTGCGGATGCTGCGGTGTCTGTTGCTACGGGAGCCACTGCAGCCGCCACGGTAGCAGCAGCGAGTGGCACAGACGCTGATGTCGAGGCGGGTGGTCCAGATCGCGATGAATTCGGTTTTGATTTTATGGGGGATAGTGCAGATGACGATGACCTCTCTTTTGATGAGTTGTTTGAAGAGGCTCCGGAAGATGAGGATATCGAAGAGACGATTGAAGCCCCAAGAGAGGACGCCGTTGAGCCTGAGCCTGAGTCTGGCGATGATTTTTCTTTCGATCTTCCCGATGAAGAAGCTGAACTAGAGGATAATTTCGGCTTTGACCCGGTCAGCGAAGCAGATGGTTCCGGGGATGGCGACGATTTTTCTTTCGATGATGAACCCGACCCGGCCAATGAGTCTGACAGCTCAGGGTCCGAGGAGGACCCCAACCGCCCTTTTGACTTACCGGAGTCTTCACAAGTTGTGGGGGCTCCGGAGGCTAGACCGAGTCTTATTTCAGAACCAGCTGCTGTTCCCAAGGTTGTTGAGGAAATAAGTGACGGAGTGACGGCAGGTGCTGATTCTGTCGTGCCGGAAGAAGAATCTCCGGAACATTATGTTTTTGAGCCGGATGAGTTTGCTGCGGATTCGGTTGAGAAGCTGGAGCCGGTGGACGAAGTCGAAACCGTTGCTCCGGAACCACCTCCTCTCGATGTTGAGGTGACCACAACGGCACATGTGTCCCCGTCTGTTCCGGAGTCGGTAACCGAGGAGATTCCTGTCCGTGTTCCATCTGCCCCTTCGTTTGGAAGCTGTATCGGGGCATTTGTGTTTGATCTGGCTCTTCTCGTCACCGTCGGGATCAGTTTTGTTGTCGCCGCAGAAGCTGCCATGTCGACAGGAGAAACCCGGCTGCTGCCTTCTCTGGAAACCCTAGTTGACCTTTCAGTTCCCTATTTTCTGGTTCTTTTCTTTTTGGCTTTTGGATATTTCACTCTGTTCCATTTTTTGGCTGGGCAAACACCGGGGAAGATGTTGACCGGTTTGCGGGTTGAAACAACGGAAGGAGAACCCTTGGCTTTTGCCCAGGCTTTTTTGCGCAGTGTCGGCGGGTTGTTGCAATTGTTACCTGCCGGGCTGGGCTATCTCGTGATTTTGACCAACTCGGAACGGCGTGGGTGGAACGATCGTCTGGCAGGGACACAAGTGGTCACTTTGCGGAGTGCCTCCTGAAGAGGTATGGCGAAGTCAGATCGGATCAGCTTCCCATCCGCAGTTCAATGAAACTCTGTAGGTCCGGGCATTTCAAAAAATCGTTATTTTTCAATTCCCAGCCGATTGTTGATGCCTTTGTCGGACCATAGTCATGGCCGGGATAAATTTCAGTTTTGCCCGGCAGGGTTTTTAGCCGTTGCAGACTGTTGTAGAGTGCTGTGACATCGCTACCGGGAAGGTCCGCACGCCCACAACGGCTGACAAACAGGGTATCACCGGTGATGATTTGATCGCCGAATTTGAAAATCACAGATCCCGGGGTATGTCCCGGGGTGTGCATGACCTCGATGATCCCATTTCCCAACTCAAGTCTGGAACCCTCCATAAGTGAAATATCGGGATCCGGCACTTCTGACCGATGTGCTGCCAGCTCGGCCCCAGTGTGTTCGATGATCAGTGGGTTACCGGCAATGTGATCCTGATGTCCGTGGGTATTGAGCAGCAACTTCAACTTCACCTCCAGGTCAGCCGCTTTCTCAAGTAGCAACTCCGGCCGCATTGATGGATCGATTGCAGCACCTTGTCGTGTCTCCGGACAATAAACCAGGTACGAAAAGTTATCCATTGGACTGGCATGTATCTGAGTGATCTGCAGCACCGACATAGCAAGAATATTCCCCACAAGAAAAAGAAAACGTTAAGCGGATACTAAAAAGTTGAGTCCCCCGCTTCTGGTGCATTATAATATCCGCAGAGCCTATATGACAACAGCAACTCAGCGGTCAGGAGAGAAAGATGAAATTTACTAAAATGCATGGGGCGGGGAACGACTACGTTTATATTGATGGTTTCAAGGAGCAGATTGAAAATCCTGTCGCATTGGCACAACAGGTCAGCAGTCGGCAATTCGGGATCGGTGCAGATGGTTTGATCCTGATTCTTCCCTCGGAAATTGCTGATGTCCGCATGAGGATGTTCAATATTGATGGTAGTGAGGGGGAAATGTGCGGAAACGGGATTCGCTGCGTTGCCAAGTATGCTTACGATCATCGATTGGTTGAAAAGCTGGAAATGACAGTGGAGACGGGTGGCGGGGTGTTGTCCCTGATCGCATTTGTTGGATCTTCCGGCCTGGTGGAGCGGGTTCAGGTTGATATGGGGAAGCCTGGGCTGCAACGTGGCGAGCTGCCCATGTTTGGCCCGGCCAGGGAACAGGCCATCTCTGTCCCCCTTGAACTTGGCGAGCAGTGCTTTGAAATGACCTGTGTTTCTATGGGAAATCCGCACACAGTTATTTATGTTGATGATGTTGAACAGTTTCCAGTTGTCACCATCGGTAAACTCATAGAAAACCATTCCTGGTTTCCCGAACGGGTGAATGTAGAATTCGTTCAGGTTGTCAGCCCGACAGAAGTGTTGCAGCGAACCTGGGAGAGAGGTTCAGGGGAAACTCTGGCCTGTGGGACCGGTGCTTCTGCGGTCACCGTTGCCGGCGTGTTAACCGGTCGCACAGAACGAAAAATTATCAATCATCTGCGTGGTGGCGATCTGGAGCTGGAATGGCTGGAGGATGGCCCGGTGATGATGACCGGCCCTGCTGTAGAGGTCTTCAGTGGTTATTACGATCCGAAATAGAGAGATGTCGATATGAAAGCAGTTCTTTTTGATCTGGATAACACCCTTTATGCGCCTCAGTGTGACCTTTTCTCACTGATTGATGTCCGTATCAATCGTTATATGGAGGACGTTGTTGCCATCGAACCCAATGCTGTTGATGGCCTACGGCGTCGTTACTGGAAAGACTACGGCACAACTCTGCAAGGGTTGATTCGTCATCATGTCGTTGATCCTGAGGACTACCTTGATTACGTCCATGCGGTCGATGTTGGTAGCCGAATTTCTGTTGATCATGATCTGAAAGCAACCTTGAATAATCTTCCGCTGTCCAGTTATGTTTTTACCAACGGTTCACGCTGTCATGTTGACCGTGTCGTGACGGCCCTCGGGCTTGATGGCCTGTTTGTCGATGTCTTTGATATCCGGATTGCCGCTTATCAACCAAAACCAAATCCCGATCCCTATCAGCAGGTTCTGAACGAATTAGCGTTGTCTGGAACACAGTGTATTATGGTGGATGATCAGCCACAAAATCTGGAAATGGCGAAGCAGTTTGGTATGAAAACAGTCCTGGTGGGTGCCGCGCTATCTGACGGACAGCAATACAGTTATGTTGATGCACAGCTGGATCGAACGGCAGACATTGGAAAATTGCTCGATGAGTGGCTGGAGGTTGCCTGAATGCGGGCGGTTATTCAACGGGTCAGTCGTGCTGGAGTGGTTGTCGATGGTGTGCAGATTGCCGCTATTGGCTCAGGATTGCTGGTTTTTCTGGGTGTCGAAAACGGCGACGACAATAAAGGGGCAGAATACCTGGCGGAGAAAACAGCTGGGTTGCGAATATTCGAAGATGCTGCAGGGAAGATGAACCTTTCCGTTCTCGACCGTGCTGCCGAAGTCCTGGTCGTTTCACAATTTACTTTGCTGGCCGACTGTCGTAAAGGACGGCGTCCGGGTTTCTCCGCAGCGGCACCACCCGAACTGGCTGAACCCCTCTGTGATGACTTTGTTGCTCAGTTGAATCAGCGGGGAGTCAAGGTCCAGACCGGCAAATTCCGGGCTGATATGGCGGTTGATCTGGTCAACGATGGGCCGGTGACTATCCTGCTTGACAGCTTTCGAAATTTCTAACAGGCTGTTGAAAAACAGCCTGTGGAGCCCATGGACGGGCGACCAAAATCGAGGGCTGGTTTCTAAGTCCTTGATTTTGTGAG
>LLYT01000099.1 GCA_002049545.1 Deltaproteobacteria bacterium tcs-42
CTGTCGCCGTCCGTGGCGACAGACGCCCTTTCCATGGGTACCACAAGCCCCTATCAGGAGTGGTGGTGAATAGTTACGATGACTTTAACAATAATGAATCCTATCCCTTTTTCACCTTAAATCCCGATTTTTGCAACGCAGCCGCCAGAGAACCCTGGCTATTATCTTTATCTTTTTGCGGTTTAACTTTTTGTCCTTTTGCAACTGGTGATTGCAGTTTCTTGTTATTGTTCGACTGCTCAGCGGCTTCTTTGCTGCGCATGGTCAAGCCGATCCGCTTTCGTTGTAAATCGACCTCCAACACCCGAACCTGGACCTGCTGCCCAACCTTGACGACATCGTTGGGATCTTTAACGAAGCGGTCGGCGAGTTGGCTGACGTGAACCAATCCATCCTGATGAACACCGATATCAACAAAGGCACCAAAAGCGGCCACATTGGTCACCACCCCGTTCAAATTCATCCCTTCGGTCAGGTCTTCAGGCACCATCACATCGTCACGGAAACTGGTGGAGACAAAGGTTTCACGGGGATCTCGACCCGGCTTTTTCAGCTCACTGATAATGTCACGCAAGGTTGGCAGACCAACATCATCGGCCACATAACGCTGCAGTTTGATAGCATCGAGCAATGACGAGTTATTGATCAACTGTTTGAGATCGGTGCCAACATCAGCCGCCATTTTTTCCACCAATTTATAACGTTCGGGGTGAACTGCGGTGTTATCGAGTGGTTGTTCCGCAGCTCGAATGCGCAAAAAACCCGCCGCCTGCTCAAATGCCTTGTTGCCGAAACGGGGGACTTTGAGCAACTGCTTTCGCTGCAGGAACACGCCATTCTCATCCCGATAATTGACAATCGATTTGGCAACCGATTCACCAATCCCCGAAACAAAACTGAGTAACGCCCAACTGGCGGTGTTCAGATCAACCCCAACGTAGTTGACGCACGATTCCACCACCTCTCCAAGTGTTTTTTTCAGGGCGGTCTGGCTGACATCGTGCTGATACTGACCAACACCGATACTTTTGGGATCAACCTTGACCAGTTCGGCTAATGGATCTTGTAACCGTCGAGCAATGGAAATTGCCCCCCTCACCGTCAGATCAAGATCGGGAAATTCCTCCCGGGCAATATCAGAGGCAGAATAGACACTGGCACCCGCTTCACTGACCATCACCACCGGTAATTTTTTGCCGACCTCTTTCAGAGATTGGCGCACAAACTGCTCCATCTCGCGACCGGCGGTTCCGTTGCCAATGGCAACCATTTCAACCTGATAACTGTCGAGCAACCGCAATAACTGTTGCCGCGCCGGATCAACCTGCCCTCGACCGGTATGGGGATAGATCGTGACATGCTCAAGGAATTGTCCGGTTTGATCAACCACCGCCAGCTTGGAACCGGTCCGTAGTCCGGGGTCGATCCCCAGCACCCGGGAACTGCCGGCTGGAGCTGCCAATAATAAATGGCGCAAATTTTCGGCAAAGACCCGAATAGCTTCTTCATCGGCCAACTTTTTTGCCTGCAAACGTAAATCAACCTCAATCGAGGGGGCTAACAGACGATTGTAGGCATCTTCAATCACCAGGCGCAGCCAACCGGGGTCACGATTTTCTTCCGGGATCAGCAAGCGAGCGAGACGCGCGAGAATCTCCTCTTCAGGAGCCTCAACCGTCAACCGCAACACCTCTTCTTTTTCACCACGGCGCATTGCCAGCATCCGGTGAGAAGGAATCTGCCGTAGCGGTTCACTGAAATCGTAGTACATTTCAAACTTACTGACTGTCCCCGCCTTGCCACGAGCCGGTTGGGAACAAAACAGTCCCTGCTGCCAGGTGAGTTCGCGCACCATCGCACGAACTTCCGCGCCATCGGCAAACCGTTCTGCCAGAATATGTCCCGCCCCTTGCAACGCAGCTGCCGCATCGATCACCTCATTGTCCGGGTTAATAAACGGGATCGCCAGAGTTTCGATCCCTTCATCAACACCCGTAGCCTGTAAAAGCTGTTCCGCCAGCGGTTCCAATCCCCGTTCTTTGGCAATAGTCGCTTTAGTCCGTCGTTTGGGCTTGTAGGGCAGATAGATATCTTCCAGTTCAGTCTTTTGACGGCAGGTCACTATTTTGTTCTTTAATTCAACGGTCAGTTTTCCCTGCTCTTCAATTGATTTGAGAACCGTCTGCCGGCGCTCATCCAGCTCCTTGAAATATGTCAGCCGCTCCTGTAACTGGCGGATCTGAACCTCATCCAACTCACCGGTTGCCTCTTTTCGATAGCGGGCAATGAAGGGAACTGTCGCCCCCTCTTCCAGCAAAGTGACAGTCTGTGCAACCTGATTTTTCTGCAAACCAGTCTCTTCGATAAGAATCTGCAGGATATCAAAGGTATTCATACGATTTATCGGTGTCCTTTTTTGTCGATTTTGAGATTAAGTCGATCAGGGTTGCTGCCGTTCAGGCAACTTCCATACGCGGTCAACCGAAGGCGATTCGGGGTCATTATCGACAAAAGACCCCTCATAGCCAAAAGTATACGCCACAACACCCTCCTGCAGTGGCAGGGCCCTGCTAAATATTGTTTTATCATCAAGACTCTGGCTCAATGTCCTGGCAATGTCCCGATAAGTCACAACCCGCCTGTCCCGATCGAGCAGGAACAGTTTTAATTTCAAATCCCGGACTCGCGTGTAAATGGCCTTGGGATTGTCAGAAAAAGAGAGTGCCCCTTCAATATCCAGCTGTTCACCTTCCTGGCTCACATAATAGTCAACCGTGACATAAAAATCCTGCCAATGTTGTGGATCAGAGCCTCCAGCAGATAGACTGACCACCCCCTCTCCATCGGCCTTGGCGCCCAGGTAGTAGGTGGTTGTCGTCTGGCACCCCGAAACCATCAGCCCAAGAAAAACAGACAATAATATTAACATGTTATTCTTCACAACCATGCTCCTCATTGAAAAATGGCCAGGAAACTGTTGATGAAATAATCTCCTGATGGTTAAAATTTAGCACAGGCATAATGGTGCACGATACTCCTGGCGCCTCTCAAGCACAGATTGCGAGAACATGTTAAAGTCTACTTTTTATTAACCCTTTCCACGGATCAGAACATGAAAAAAACAGGTATTATTCTCCTCGGATTAGTCTCGGTCATCTATCTTCTAAACCCAACAGCCGGCTTTTTTGAACTTATCCCCGACAATATTCCAATTATCGGCAACCTTGATGAAGCAGCAGCAGTCGCTTTATTAATGATGTGCCTGCGCTATTTTGGCTATGAACTGCCCGAGATTTTCAATCCAAAAAAGTGATTCTGAGCTTCTCTGTTTCTCTATAGCTGTGTCGTTAATGACAAGCCGCCCCCGAAGCAAAGAAAAACGCGTGATTAGAACTGAATATGGGCGGGTTACGCTTAACAATCTGCCGGATAACTGGAGAGCCGAGTAAACGTTGATTCAGGAATTTACGGGCAGCAGCACGATCCCAACCGGTTGCCGATTGAAATTCGTGATAGAGGCCAAGCGGGCTTTCGCCATCCCGTAGCTGAGAACTGTCAATTCCGTACAGATCGGGATTTTCCAGTAGTTCAGATCCACGGGGCAAATTCATAATTGAGATATTGAGAAAACAAATTTTCTCTGCGTACTGTTCCAGAAAACTCAGCGTCATTTCTGCATCAGCCTCAGTTTCTCCCGGAGTTCCCAGCATAATATAAACATAGCTGCTGATCCCTGCCGCAAACAAATTGTCCAGAATTCGGGCGGCCGCTTCCAGTTTGATCCCTTTTCCGAGCCGATCGAGAACAACCTGAGAACCACTCTCCAGCCCCAACTGCAGCATCCGACAACCAGATGTGGCAAGTTGCTGGATAAACTCTCGATCCTCCAAAGCCGATTCAAACCGGACAAAACCGAACCAGGACAACCCCTGCAGATCAGTGCGACGTTCTGCCAGCTTTTTCAAGATATTGATCGGGATAGCATTATCGGTCAGATGAAAATCAGTGACCGCATAACGTACAGATAATTGCACCAATAGATCTGGAAATTCGGCGGGCTGAAAAGTCCCATAAGGGTGAACCGGGGCGGTTGCTTCGGGACAGAATAAACATTTTTGCCAGTAGCAACCACGCGAGGCACTCAGCGAAAGGATTGGCCGTGGACTGAAATAGCGAGCAAATTCGGCAAAGAAAAAATCGGGGACAAAGCCTATCTCTGAAATATCGGTCAGATAATATTCATCTGCAGCAGAACCTTGTGCCAAAGCGACAAGCGAGGCTTCTCCAGGGCCGAAAACCAATCGATCAAAAGGTGGCAATTTGTAATCGAGCCGCTGCAGCGGCTCCTGCCACGAAGTAATCAATCCACCCCCGGCAACCAACTCCAGATCGGGTAACTGTTGCCGTAATAATCCAGCCAATTCGAATGCCGGAAAAACCTGGTGCAGATAATTGATCGAGATAGCCACTAGCCGTGGCTGACAGGCTTTGATGCCGGGCAATAATTCGTTCTGAAAATAGGGCTGAAACAGCGTGTTCACAGCCCCACGACTGAACCGGTCGAGGTCTTCCGGATTAAAAACTGAGTGCCCTTTATGTTGATAGTCACCAAGAGTCAGCCGCTGATTGTCATCCCCTTTCGACCAGAGTCCCAACAGCAAATTCAAGTAGCGAACCGCCGTACTGTAGCGGGAAAAAGAGCTTCCTGCCGGTGCTGAACGGAGCAGATCGAGGGACTGTTGACGATGTTTTAATGCCCTGCGAATAGCGGTTTTGGGTTGATTTCCCGCCAGTTCAGCGAGTCGTTCACCATCCAGAAGATAGAGGTAGGCATCCAGATTGGCATCCAAAGCTTCGGTTCTGATCTTTGCGTTGCGCAAAGCCGCACCAAGGATTGCCAGTGAAAGTGGCGGCTCAGAGGGTTTAAGGGCCGGGGGCTGAAGTAACAGCACATCACACGCAGAAATCATGATTCGTCGAATCTAACGACAGGGAAATCTTCGGCCAACCAACCATAAATTCCGTCAGATACGTTATAAATATCCGTTCGCAATGTGGCTTCCAGCAAATACTCACAGACCACCCTGGTCCGTCGTCCGGTCCGTCAAATAAGGAGCAGCGGCTGCTCAACAGGAACTAATTGGTCGAGCTGCCTAAGCCATTCTTCAGGTTGGCAACTGCCGTAATCATCAAAAAATGTCAGGAGATGGCTTCCGGCAACAATGCCGGTCGACCGCCACTCGTCGGAACGACGCACATCAATAATTGCCGCACCCTGCTGCAAAAAAGCCGGAACATTTCGACTATCAACCTGTTTATAATTTTTTCGGGCCATATTATTCCTTGCAATATAGACGGCACCATAACGGACCCCGTCGGGTATAGCAACACAACTGAAAAATTTTTGTTATAATGTCAAAGATGAGTTTCCGCTCAGGGGAACAAGTCAGCCATCCAACCCTTGCACTGAAGAGGTCACACTATGCTACCACTGTATTCTACTATTCTGCTCCCCATCGATTTCACACCAAATTCAAATTATGCGTTCAAACATGCGGTCATGATAGCAAGACTGAATAATGCCAGAATTCACCCACTCCATGTCATGCCTGAAATGGATTCATCGATGTTCAACTATATCTCTTCACTTCTTGGAGATGGCAAGATTGAAGAGTTTAAACAAGACAATATGATAAAGGCACAAGAAGAAATGAAAAAGTCTCTGGATGATTTTTCGAAAACTGAATTGAAAAATTTCCCGGACGACCTTGCTCGCTTTGATAAGGCAGAGGTTGTCTTTGGTCAACCGGTTATCAAGATTCTGGAAGTTGCCGATAGATTGAATGCCGACTTGATTGTTATGGGAACCCATGGAAAAGGGATCTTGGAGCATGCATTTCTTGGGAGCGTTGCCGAGAAGGTCTTAAGCAAATCAACCCGACCGGTATTTGTCGTCCCTTTGACCAAATAATTGACAGCTCAATAACAGATGGCTAAGCACAAATCATGCTTAGCCATCTGATTTTTTTTGCGACCAGCAGAACCACCAATCCTGACAATCAGAGAATAGAATGGCCCTGTCACCAAGACCAAGCCCTCCGTTGCCACCGGACATGCGGTTTTCCCGCATCCG